>JAINCL010000374.1:0-5295 GCA_036574145.1 Deferribacterales bacterium
CAAGAATACTCGTCGTTAAAATGGGTCAGGATGGTCATGATAGAGGGGTTAAAGTTGTTGCAACGGCGCTTGCCGATTTAGGTTTTGATGTGGATGTTGGACCACTCTTCCAGACACCTGAGGAAGCTGCTAAAATGGCAGTGGAAAATGATGTGCATGCTGTAGGTGTATCAACCCTTGCAGCAGGTCATAACACATTGGTGCCTGCTCTCGTAGAAGAGCTTAAAAAGCTTGATGCTGAAGATATTGTAGTCTTTGTTGGTGGAGTTATACCTCCTCAGGACTACGATTTTCTATATAAAGCTGGAGCAAGTGCTGTTTTTGGTCCTGGTACCAATATTGTAGAATCAGCCAAAATTATCTTAGAGAAAATAAGAAGTAAGAATGAATTATAATGGAGATAAAAGATCTTATTAATGGGGTGCTTTCTGGCAACAGAAGGCACCTTGCTAAAGCAATAACACTTATCGAAAGTAAAAAAAAGTCTGATAAAGAAAAAGCCTCCCAATTATTAAACGAAATAATGCCTTATACTGGAAAGTCAATTAGGATAGGTATATCAGGTGCCCCCGGAGCAGGCAAAAGCACATTCATCGAAGCATTCGGTAAATATCTTATAGCAAGAGGTGAAAAGCTTGCAGTCTTAGCCGTAGATCCATCCTCCCAGATATCAGGTGGTAGTATTTTAGGTGATAAAACAAGAATGGAGGAGCTTGTAAAAGAGGAGAATGCCTTCATTAGACCTTCCCCATCTGGAGATTCCCTCGGTGGTGTTGCAAGAAAAACAAGGGAGTCTATTTTGCTCTGTGAAGCTGCTGGTTATAATTATATTTTAGTGGAAACAGTAGGTGTAGGTCAATCTGAGATCGCTGTGGCCAATATGGTGGATCTTTTTACTCTCATCCAACTACCAAATGCAGGTGATGAACTACAGGGGATGAAACGTGGTATAATGGAGATCGCAGATATTATACTGATCAACAAATCTGAAGGTGAAAATAGACAAAAAGCTGAAATAGCAAAAAGACAGATAGAATTCGCTCTACATCTCACAATGTCCAATAACGAATTATGGAAAACCCCTGTCATCTTAGTAAGTGCTTTAACTGGTGAAGGGGTAAAAGATTATCTCGAACAAATAGATCAGTTTATAAATATAATGAAGGTAAATGGCTTATTTTATACTAAACGGGGTGAACAAAATATATCCTGGATGTGGTCATTTATAATGGACAATCTGAAGGATCACTTTGTATCAAACACCCATGTAAAAGAGCTATTATCAGAGTACCATTCTAAAGTTCGTAACAACGAGATAAATCCAACTATTGCTGCAGAAGCTTTACTTAAACTTTTTTACAGTACTCAGAAATAAGGTATAAAAAAATAGCAATAAAAAAGCCGGAGCATTTCGCTCCGGCAATCTCCATATATTTTAAGGAGGGGGGAGGAGGGTCTTTGTAACCTTCTGTGTTCAATATATAGAACTTTTAGCCATTTGTCAATACCTGAAATTGAAATTTTTTATATTTTTTTAATATCTGTAGTGAGAAGGTTTATAAGGTCCATCAGGATCAACCCCTATATAATCCGCTTGCTCTTTTGTCAGCCTTGTGAGTTTTACACCTATCTTATCGAGATGTAGTCTTGCCACCTCTTCATCCAGCTTTTTAGGCAAAATATAGACATCAGGTTTATATTTATCCCTATTGGTCCATAAATCTATTTGGGCAAGAACTTGATTACTAAATGAAGCAGACATTACAAATGATGGATGCCCCGTAGCACAACCTAAATTAACCAATCTGCCCTCTGCGAGAAGATATATCGCTTTACCATCGGGGAAAATATATTTATCCACTTGAGGTTTTATATTAACCCTCTTTATACCTGGATAATTTTCCAATTGAGATACCTGAATTTCGTTATCAAAATGACCTATATTACATACAATCGCTTGGTCCTTCATCTTCACCATATGTTCTATGGTAATTACATCCCTATTCCCTGTAGCTGTAACATATATATCCGCAATACCAAGGGTTTCTTCAACTGTTGTTACCTCGTACCCTTCCATTGCAGCTTGAAGAGCACATATAGGATCTATTTCGGTAACAATTACCCTTGCCCCTTGCCCCCTTAAAGCCTGTGCAGAACCTTTACCCACCTCTCCATAACCACAAACAACAGCAACTTTACCAGCAATCATCACATCCATTGCTCTTTTAATACCATCAAGTAAAGATTCACGACATCCATAGATATTGTCAAACTTAGATTTAGTGACAGAATCATTAACATTTATTGCTGGGATAAAAAGTTTTCCAGCATCCCTCATCTGGTATAATCTATGCACACCTGTAGTTGTCTCTTCTGAAACACCTTTTAAATCCTTTAAATACCTATGCCACCTTCCGTTATCTTCAGCCAAAATCTTCTTTAAACGTTTCAATAACTCCTTCTCATCTTCACTATTGGTCGTATAGTCAATTACTCTATTGTCCTCTTCTGCCTGATACCCAAGATGTACCATCAATGTGGCATCTCCACCATCATCGACAATCAGGTTTGGACCCTTCCCGTTGGGGAAATTAAGTGCTTGCTCAATACACCACCAATACTCTTCAAGGGTCTCACCTTTCCATGCAAACACTGGTATCCCTGCTTTTGCAATGGCAGCTGCAGCATGATCCTGCGTAGAAAATATATTACAACTTGACCATCTAACCTCTGCCCCCAAACCCACCAATGTTTCAATAAGCACTGCTGTTTGAATCGTCATATGTAATGAGCCTGAAATTCTTACACCTTTTAAAGGTTTTGAAGATGAATATTTTTTTCTAATAGCCATAAGGCCTGGCATCTCATGCTCAGCAATCTCTATCTCTTTTCTACCCAATTCCGCCAAAGAGATATCTTTTACTTTATAATCCATACATCTATCCTCCTTTTTCAAAAGGATAACTTTGTTAAAAAAAAATTTCAATAAATTTTTATAATCATTTAAATTTTTCTATATCTTAACCGATAATATTATTGATTATTATTTAAAATTTATATATAATGGAAAATAAAGGTTATAAGGAGGTAAAAATGAAGTTAAGCACCAAGATTAATGGAATAGTTATTTTAATACTTCTTA
Source organism: Deferribacterales bacterium (assembly GCA_036574145.1). Lineage (GTDB taxonomy): Bacteria > Chrysiogenota > Deferribacteres > Deferribacterales > Calditerrivibrionaceae > Calditerrivibrio. The sequence goes on from JAINCL010000374.1 coordinate 3,143, forward strand.
TCTGTTTTAGTATAGTTTTTATTGTCTCTTCCAACGTTACCAAAAATTTAGCCATCAAATCAGCAGTAAACAATTCAAGATCAGTTATAATTGAAGCAGAAGGGATTAGAGAATTCATGGCAAAAAAACTTGAAGCCAATATTTATAACATGGAAGAAGCTAAGAAAGATGTTAATAAATTCCTTTTAATTGTCCCTATTGTTAGCTCAATGAAGATTATGCAAGCAAAAGCTGATGAGATGGGTGTTAAATTTAAAGTTCCAAAGATTCAACCAAGAAACCCCATTAACACACCCGATGAACTTGAGCAAAAGGTACTAACAATGCTGGCACAAAAAGATACCGGCAGTGGTCCAACACCTGAACATTATGAAGTAGATAAAAAATCTGGATATATAAGGTATTTTAAAGCTATAAGATTAACAAAGGAATGTGAATGGTGTCACGGGGATCCAGCCACATCACAACAATATTGGGGTAACGATAAAGGCTTGGATCCAACTGGTGTAAAGATGGAAGGATGGAAGGCTGGTGAGGTTCGTGGAGCCTTTGAAATATTCACCCCACTTGCCCCTATAATGGCTGCTGTTTATAAAGATATGTTAAGGAACTTCATCTTCCTCATCATTATAATCATATTAATAAGTTTAATTCTCTTCTACTTCAACAAACGATTTATTATTCAGCCACTCCAAAAAGTATCCGATGCTTTAAGTAAAGTGGCAAATGGTGATTTTACTGTTAGTCTTGAAGTGGAATCTAAAGACGAAATCGGTGAACTTACAAGGAATTTAAACAAAATGGTTACAGACGTCAAATCCTCATTGGATCTTGTATCAAGATCCATTGATCAGCTTGCCAGTACTTCAGCAGAATTATCCAGTAACGCCGAGCTAATTGCAGCTGGTGCTGTGGAACAGGCAGAACAGGCATCCACAACTGCTTCAGCCGTTGAAGAGGTTAATGCAACTGTTGTTGAAGTGGCTCAAAATGCAGCCAACGTTGCCAACAGTGCCAATATGGCAAAAGATCAGGTTATTAAAGGGCATAGAGTTGTTACAGAGACAAAAGAGATGATGGAAAAGATAGCTGAAACAGTATCAAATGCCGCCAATACTGTAAGATCGTTGGGTGAATCCAGTGAACAGATAGGTCAGATCATTCAGGTGATAGACGATATAGCTGATCAGACAAATCTTTTAGCATTAAATGCTGCAATTGAAGCGGCAAGGGCTGGTGAACATGGTAGAGGATTTGCAGTGGTAGCTGATGAGGTTAGAAAGCTTGCTGAAAAAACTGTAAAAGCTACGAAAGAGATTGCAGAAATGATCCAGAATATTCAGGCGGATACAGGTGGAGCGGTGGCAGGTATGCATGAAGGTGTAGAACAGGTAAGTGAAGGTAAGGCAAAGGCAGAGGAAGCTGCAGTCGCATTGGATCAGATTAAAGAAAGTGTAGAAAGTGTAACCTATGAAGTGGCACAGATAGCAAGGGCAACAGATGAGCAATCCAAAGCAACTGAACTTATGGCTAAGAGTGTGGAAAATATCTCCAAAATAGCCCAAGAAAACTCCATGGCATCTAAAGAATCTGCCCAGGCTGTTGAACAACTGTCGATGCTTGCATCAGAACTTCAATCTATGATAAACAGGTTTAAACTAAGGTAATAAAAAAGGTGGGGTAAACCCACCTTTTATTTTTTATTATATTTTTTCAACACACACTAACTTACTTTTTTGAGATCTCTACATATCAACTACTCACCTACTCAACTAATTATCTACTCAGCCAATCTTAACCTTTACCTTATTATACTTCATCACCCTTCAACATACTCTATTACTTTTTCAGATATGGTTTTTACAGTTTTTTCGAATTTATTGATATCTTTTTCGAGAAGTGTCATTCTAAAGCCCGGTATATCTGTATAAAATGATGTTAATGGGACCACACATATCCCAGTGGCACCTAAAAGATAATACACAAACCTTTTATCCAATTCAAAATTTGGAGTAATCAAACCCTCAACAAACAATTTTATCGTATCATTGGGGAAATTTAATTTCTGCTTATTATTCAATACCCCATCTTTAAAAGCCACTGCCATATAAAATGCACCATCTGTTCTGTTTACAAAAAGGTATTTATTCTCT
>JAINCL010000041.1:0-19285 GCA_036574145.1 Deferribacterales bacterium
TCCGGGGATGCGCTCATTACTCAAAAAATTAAAACCTAGTAAATTTGAAGATATCATAGCCCTTGTGGCACTTTATAGACCAGGTCCCATGGGGAGTGGTATGCTGGACGATTTTGTAAAAAGAAAACATGGAGAGCAGGAGGTCACATACCCTTTACCTGAATTGAAACCTATACTTGAAGAGACATATGGAATACTTGTATATCAAGAACAGGTAATGCAGATAGCGCAAGTTATTGCTGGGTATAGCCTTGGGAATGCAGATTTACTAAGAAGAGCCATGGGTAAGAAAAAACCGGAAGAGATGAAAAAGCACAAAGAGGTTTTTCTTCACGGCAGTAAAGAACTAAACATAGAAGGTGCCGAAAAAAGAGGTTTTGACCTTAAAATCGCTGAAGAGATCTTTAATCTCATGGAAAAATTTGCTGATTACGGTTTTAATAAGAGCCACTCCGCAGCCTACGCAATGATCACATATCAAACAGCTTTCCTCAAAACCCACTACCCTGTGGAATATATGTCGCAACTTTTATCTTCTGAACTTGATAAAGGTGACAAAATCGTTGTTTTTATCGAGGAATGTAAGAAAATGGGGATAAAGGTCTTACCACCAACGATAAATGAAAGTAATAAAGACTTTACCATCGACAAAACATCTATACGATTTGGTCTCGGAGCGATAAAAAATGTAGGTTTCTCAGCTATAGATTCAATATTGGAAGCAAGAAAAGAAGGAAAATTTAAAAGTATCTATGATTTTTGTAGCAGGGTAGATTTGAGGCTTGTTAACAGAAAAGTGATAGAATCGCTAATAAAAGCTGGCGTTTTTGATGAATTCAATAGAAGTAGAAAGACATTGATTGATGTTCTTGATCAAGCCATAGAGTATGGACAAACCAAACAGAAAAATAGAGAGATGGGAATTACCACAATAGAAGATCTCCTCGGTTTGTCTGAAGAGGAATATTACCCTGAAGGAAATGAAGAATTTTCTGAACATGAACTATTGAGAATGGAAAAAGATGTGCTTGGTTTCTATTTATCAAACCACCCTCTATCTTCATATAGCAATATCCTTTCCTCACTTACCATATCATCTACTGAGCTTGAACATTTTGATGATGAAGTCGATGTAACTGTAGGGGGGATTATTAAAAATATAAAAAAACATCTCACCAAATCTGGTGAAAAAATGGCATTTATTACACTTGAAGATCTGGAAGGTAGTTTTGATATAGTTGTATTCCCTTCATTACTTAATGAACATATATATATTTTAGAAGAGGATAAGATCATTATAGTTAAAGGTAGATACAGTTCCAACGGAGACAGGAGATCCGTAGTTGCTTCTGAGATTTTTACCCCTGAATCAGCTCTTGAAACCCTTATTGAATGTATAACGGTTAAATTAGATCTATTAGGATTTACCGAAAATAGATTGGAACAATTATATAACCTTATCAAAGATTATAAAGGAAATACCACTTTAAAGTTTTTGATATTTACACAGGATGGTCTAAAGATATCTTTAAAAACGGGTGAAAATTTTAGAGTTAAACCGAACTTAGCTTTCTTTTCACAACTGAACGATATCATAGGAGAAAATAATTTTGAAATAGTCTGTAATACAAACAACAATAGATTAGAAAAATTGGAGGTAGCATGAAGCAGGTATTAACAATAGCAGGTTCTGATAGTGGCGCAGGTGCAGGTATTCAGGCAGATCTAAAAGCTATGGCTGCAAATGGTGTTTACGGCTTATCTGTAATAACATCTATTACTGCTCAAAATACACTCGGTGTAACAGATATTTTTGATCTTCCACTGTCTATTATTTACAGCCAGATCGATACAGTTTTTAACGATTTTGAGATATCTGCCGTGAAAACAGGGATGTTATCCTCTATTGAAATTATAGATGTTGTTGTGGATAGAATGAAAAAATACGATGTAAAACTATTGGTGGTTGATCCAGTTATGGTGGCTAAAGGTGGCAGTAAACTGATACAGGATGATGCAATAGAAAAATTGAAAAATGAATTACTACCAATAAGTTATCTCATAACTCCAAATATCGAAGAAGCAAAGGTCTTAACAGACACAGACAAAATTGAGACCATAGAAGATATGAAAAAAGTCTGTAAACTACTAAAAAAACTTGGACCCAAAAATATACTTCTAAAAGGTGGACATGCTGAAGGTCAGCTGGTTTATGATGTTGTATATGATGGGAAAAATTTTGAAGTATTTACAATGCAGAGAATTGAAACCAAAAATACCCATGGAACAGGATGCACAATGGCATCAGCCATAGCCGCTAATCTGGCTAAAGGTGATAAACTGTTCGATGCAATCTGGAAGGCAAAGGCTTATGTTTATAATGCAATACTAAACGGCAAGGATCTGAATATAGGTAGAGGACATGGACCACTTAATCATTTCTATCTGAAATAATTGGACAATTCTTAGTTGGCTGATAGCATGACTTTGCTAAAATTAAATTATGAGAAGCTATAAAAAATTTTATTAAAAATAATTTTTGTATCGATTTTTACTATATCTTTTTACACATTTAGCCCTTTTTCTAAGCACCATATCCCCAAAAAAGTTGGAATAATCCTTTTTAGTGAAGCATTTAGTGAAACTGCCAATGGGATAAAAGATGGAGCAACATATTTAGGTTTTAAAGATCAAAACTCAATCTAATTTTTCATAGAAAATATAATAGGTAAAGGTTACAAGAAATCTTAGAAAAAGTAATGAAAAATATAGTCGATTCTCCCCCTTTTTATAAAATATATACCACTAAACTTCATAACCTCTTTTATCTTTATCCTCATCTCCGGTTTATAGCAGTGTATCTTACAATCCTTACATTTAGGCTTAGGATCAAGGGGGCACTTTTGATCCCTTTTCAGAGCATACTGCAAAAGTTCATCACATTCACTACATAGAGTTTTACCATCTGTCTTATGATGAACCTTGCAGTATACACCTATAAAGCTTTTTAAAAGTTTCGCATCTCTTTTTATTCTTTTCTCTTTCTTCATAACTTTTTAATAATCTATTCCAGCTGCCTGAACATATTTTTTATCAAATGCATGGCATGGTGTTACCCCATATACCATATTACAGTTTGGGCATTTACTTTCAAAAGTTTCCATCATAAATGTCTCTCCACAATTTTCACAGGTAATTTCAAATGGGATAGGCATATACTGTTCATTAAATCCCATCATCCTTAACTTATCCACCACCTGTTTACCATTTTCAAAACTACCTGAACAACCTTGATGCATTTTTACCTCCTATTCATATATCTATATTTTCAAGGGTCTCCCCTAACCTAATTCTATTTCTAAGTGTCAACAATTTGTTATCAAGCTCTTGTAGATAAGGCAGCTTACATCTCTCTTCCTCAGTTACTTCAATCACCTTGCTGATCCCACCATTTTTTATAACAACTCTTCTATCGCCCATTAAAGCAAGTATAGGATCATGAGTAGCCATAAGTACGATCTTTTCCTCTTTGATTAGCAATTCAAGAGCTTTTTTTCTATCTATACCAGCATTTTCAATTTCATCTATTAATACAATGGGTGATCTACTTAAAATAGCTGTATCAGCAATCATAAGTGCCCTTGACTGTCCACCACTTAGTGAAGTAATTGGAGTATCCCCACTAAATTTTTCTCCAGCCAATCTATTTGCCTCAGCAATTATATTTTTAACCTTCTCCTCTATATCCTCCACTAATCTACTTTCAGCATGAAGTCTAACAAATTCTTCCACAGTTAAATCCATAACAAAATTCATATTTTGTGAAAGCTGAGCCACAAGCTTATGATCTACAGAAAATCTCCTCTTTTTATCTGGTACTTTATTATTGATCAATATCTGTCGTTTGGTGGGTGTGTCTTTTTGGGCAAGCCACTCTATATCTGCCAATAATCTACTTTTACCAGACCCGGTAGGACCTACTATACAGATCACCTCACCTTTTCTGATCTCAAGTGTAACATTCTCCTCTTCACCTAATTTATTTACTCCACCAACTATAGTGATAGACTCAATCTCTTCAAAAGATTCCTCAGAAACAACCATTGCATTCAAAAACTCAACAAACTGAGATTTTACAATTTCTACACTAACCCCCTTCTCCTCAAGTAGATCCTCATTAAGAGCATCAAAATAGTCAACAAACCTCTTTTCATAATCATTATCTTTTAATTCAAGCCCATATGAATCGAAAAAATCATTAATAAATGGATATATGTTCAGAGCATTACCTATTATCAAATTCAAATATTCTTTCATATCTAACCTCAAAACTCCATTTTCTTTACATTACCCATCTGGTAACTATCACCAATCCTCGTTTCACCAAGGCAATAAGAGCAAAGAGCAGCAGGCATGGAGAACCTTAATTGTTTTCCTTTTAATGAATCTATATCTTCAGAGTCCTCAAGCAGAGTCGCCAATTCATAAGCTCCCTGCCCTGTTATACCATTAACATTAATCACCGCTGCTTTGGGATTAACAATCTTCACCCTAAATGCAAAAACTTCACGTTCAGCTTGAGAAACAATATCACCTTTAGTAATAACAACTACATCTGCAAATTTAAGCATAGGACCGATCTTTTTTGGAGTATTGATACCACTCAAATTATCTATAACACACACAGCAGTAATCCCTTTAATATGTGGAGAGCATCTATTACATAAACCTGCACTCTCACTCACAAGTATATCCAGCCCAAGGCTGTTACCCCATTCTACACAAGCTTCCACATTACTTACAAAAAAATGATCAGGGCATAGACCACCAGATAAACCTTTTTTAACCGGAATCCCTCTTGATTGGTAAAGCTTATCATCATCGGTTAACAAACAATCAAACTTTACAACACCTGTTTTATAACCTTTCACATTAAATGATTCTATAACTTTTAATATCACAGATGTTTTCCCTGATGAAGGTGGACCAGAAATCGTCAAAAATTTCATATCTATAACCTCTCTGCAGTTTCTTCAAAAATTTTATTCAGTTCTGATATCAAATCATTTATATCATGTTCGTATATAAAATCCCACCCAAGCCATTTAAATCTTGCATCTTCTGGTACTATATTTTCAACATCTTTATTTAGTGACGGAAACAACCCCTTATGGGACAGAATTTCCCCCACCTCTTTTCCTGAAATATACTGAGCGATAGGTGTAAGTATATCTTTCTTACTCCTTTTAACCAACATAAACACCGGTGCCACAATCGCCCCATCTTCTGGCCAAACAACCTCCATACTACCTATATCCCTTACCATCCTTGTAAAAAAATATGGCATTATAGTTATGGCTGGTTTTTCAACTGTCCTCATATTGGCATTTTTAACCATTTGCGAAGGGTGCATAGACCTTAAAAGCGATTTTGCAATCGATTTAACACCATCTACACCAAAATCTTTATATATATTCAATAATATACCGTTAAACAGATCGAAATCACCTACCGGTAAAGCCACCTTCTGTCTATATTCAGATTTCAAAATATCACTCCAACTTCTTGGTACTGGCAGATCACCCAATTCTTTCTTATTAACCATAAATACTGCAACAACAAGAGAAATAATTGAATAATCACCATTTGAATCTTTTATCACAAGATCTTTAAAATTTTTATTCACTTCACTGTCTGTTACATCGATAAATATCTTCTTATCTTTAAACTTACCAAGAGATCTCTTATCAAAAAATGCCTCAAAACCAGCGCTTATAAATATATCCGGTAGTTTATCAACCTCTTCGATGGATAAAACATGTTCCCTAAGGTAATCAAGCCCAATGGATGCAGCTTCAAACTTATAATTAACTTTCAAACCTGTTTTTTTCTCATAATCTTCTATAAATGTTGCAAATCTTTCCTGTAAAGGGATCCTAACAGGGCATGGCAGTAACCCTATTATATTAATATCATTATTCTTTTCTGTTTTAGTATAAGTTTGATAATTTTTATCACTATTTATCTTTTCTTCAAGCAAGGTTAAAAAAGTTTCCACATTATAACCTTTATTATTTAAAGCAGTTGATAACTTTAAAAACTTTCCAACAGTCTCAAGTATCTTTCTATCTTCAAACTGTGGAAAACCGTTTGAAACTATAACTTCCAAAAGTGTAGGATATTTATCTACTAATTCTAATATTGTCATATTTTCATTTATAATTCTTTCCATAATCACCTCCATTCTGTTGCTTACTATAATAGAACTTTTTTCAAAAAATAAATTGATATTAATCAAAAAACTATACACTAATTTTAAAATAAAAAAGGGGCAATCTTTGAAATTGCCCCTTTAATCTATCTCCAATGATTTTAACTACTTATGACAGGTTGTACAGCTTGTCCCATTTTTTACTTTATTCTCTTTATGGCATGGAAAACAGAGATCAGTATGGAAAGAGTTATTTGTACCATCTAATTTAGTAATTTTAACCTTAAGGGTTCCTTCCTCTGGCTTCTCATGACATTTAGTACATTCAAACATCTCAGCATGTTTTTTATGTTGGAAGATAACAGGCTTTTTAGTCCCTTTTATTGAATGTTGAGCAGCGAGGTCTATAGTATCTGGAGCAATATCCATAAGCTCTTTTGGATTGTTTGCTTTAAATACCTTAGCTGGTTCTGCCTGCTTATCCTCTACTTTCCCTTTAGCTACACCCTGAGCTTTAGCAGTTGCCTCTACCTTAGGCTCTTCTTTATAATTTCTTATCTTATCAACAAGCTGATTTGCCGTATCAAAGATATTATTAAAGTAATCTGGGTTATGGATACCTTTAGAACCATCTTTCTCAAGTACTTTAACCAAGGTATTTAACTGATTATACAATGCAAGCTGACCAGGTTTCATTGTAAATCTCATAGCTTCAAATTGATCCCTAATCTTAACAATCTCAGCTAATTTACCCATAAACTCTTTTTGAGTATCTATCATAATTTGAGCATAACTTGCATCGTGACATCCAGCACACTTATCTGTATTAGGCCTTGCAGATGCATTTTCATGACAATCACCACACTTCAAATCAGCCATGTACCACTTAACTTCATCAATACCTTTTACAGTGGTACCTAACTGGTTATTCTTTTGTAATCTATGACATGATTCACAGCTATCGTTAGCTGGAGCCTTGCTACCTTTAGGCAATGTATCATGACATTTGAAACATGTCTCCATTTTCGGTAGATTATGTTTACTACCTCCATGGGCAACACCTAAGTGGCAATCAACACAATTAAGCCCTTTTTCTAAATGCAATTTGTGATTAGGTTCAACACCTGTAATAACTTTATCCTTCAAAATATCTATCTTACCAAAACTTTCTCTAAATCTTGGATTCACAACATTATCTATTAATCTAAAATTTACACCAACAGACATAACTTTTTCTTTTCTATTTTTTGCATTAATCTCATCTGAATGACAATGCAAACATGTTGTGTTAGGAACTAATTTAGCAGCATATTTAGTATCAGAAGCGCCTTTAGATAATACTTCCAATTTATGTTCATGTGACTTGAAAAACTCATCATAAAGGTCACCAAGTCCTCCAATTTTTGCTTTCATATAACCTACAAAACCTGGCTCACCATGGCAATCTATACACTCTACTTTAGCAGCCGAATGAACATTCTTAGACCAGGTGTAATACTCCCCTAAAGGTCCTACTTTTTCCTCTGGATGACACTTTCCGCAAAATTTTGACTCTGATGTAAAATGTAATACCTCAATCTGACTGTAGATAAAACCTACAAATAATAAAACCACAATTATTACAAAAACTACCGGATCATTTTTAACAAACCTTTTAAACTTTTCCCACATAGCTTCCTCCAGCAAAAGGGCGATTTTTACATCGCCCTATAGTTTAATTAGACAACAAATAGAAGTATCAAACTTACAACAAGAGCATAAATAGCAAGTGACTCTATCATCGCAAGACCGATGATCATAAATGTCATAATTTTACCAGATGCTCCTGGGTTTCTTGAAATACCTTCAACTGCTGAAGCAACAGCTTTACCCTGTCCAAGACCTGTACCAAATGCTGCAATACCCATTCCAAGTCCAGCAGCAAGGTAAATAGCCCATGATTTCTCTGCTGCTCCACCTTCAGCAGCAAATGCACTGATAGCTGAAAAAGCTACCACAGTTGCGATTAAGCTAAACATACGAACAACTTTTGACATACTATGTCCTCCTTTTTACTGTATTTTCTTAGTGCGCTTCTTCAATGGCACCACTAATATAAATCATTGAAAGCATCATAAAAACATAAGCTTGAAGTAATGATGTAAAAAGTCCCATAAAATACATTGGCAAAGGAACAAGAAATGGAACAAGCATAAAAAGAATGGCAATTACAAGATCCTCACCAAAGATGTTACCAAAAAGCCTCATTGACAGAGATAGAGGCCTCGATAAATGCCCTATCAATTCAATTATTATCATAAGTGGAGCAAGCCATGCAACAGGTCCCATAAAATGATGGATATAATGAGCACCATGCTTTTTTATACCTATGAAATGATAAGTCAAAAAAACTATAATTGCTGGAGCAGCAGTTGTATTAAGGTTAGCAGTAGGGGATATAAAACCAGGAATAAGACCCATCACATTTGAAAAGAAAACATAAACGCCAATCGCAAATATTAAAGGAACATAAGGACGTCCTTCTTCTCCCATGGCATCAACTGCCATCTTTTCGATACCTCCTACAAGCATCTCAAAGATATTTTGACCTCTACTGGGGATTTCGTTCCTCATTTTGGATGCAAGAGATCCCAAAAAGAATGTTAAAAGAACAACTAATGTCGTCATAAAAACATGTAGATACTTTACCTGCACATCATGAGGCAGGAAAGAGAAAATATTAAGTGGATGTTCCATCTGAATTCCTCCTGTTTTCATAAATTGTATATATCGGGATAGTTATGGTCAAAAAAGTTAGCCCAACTAACAATCCCCAAATATTTAATTCTCCATATTTAAACCATAAATACAAAACAAAACCGACAAGAATAAATCTAAAAAAACTATTGCCAGCTACTCCTCTTATTATATTACCACCAAAACTTTTTTTTATATGAAACACCAAACCTAAAAAATTTAACATACTAACACAATACCCTACAAACATACTTTTAACAAAAGCGGTATTACATTTTAACCTGCATACTGTATACAAAATTAAAAAAAAAATCAACGATAATATTAAAACTTTATGATAAAATTCAATCTTTTTCATCATCTGAATTATATACGTTAGACCTTTTTATAAAATATATCATATTTTTAAACCCTGCAGCTATCCCCATAATCATAAAAAAGATTGTAAAATAAGGTTTGGTTGAAAATTTCTTATCTAAATAAACACCAAACAATGTTCCTATAGCTATTGCAGTAACAAAAGAGATACCGATTGAACCTGCATTCAACCAGTACCTCATCTGCTTAATGTCTTTTATCTTCTTCATTTGATCTCTTTCAATACCTCATAGTGGGACTTAATTGTATAATCCAAATCCTCATAAGTATGAGCAGATGAAACAAACATAGCTTCAAATTGACTGGGAGCAAGATTGATACCTCTTTTTAACATTCCATGGAAAAATGCGGCATACTTTTTTGTATCGCTTTTTAATGCATCTTTAAAGCTTTCAACTTTATTATCACAAAAAAACATACAACCCATCGATTCTATGCAGTTAAACGCGTAATTAACGCCCAGTTTAATACAATTTTCTCTAAAACCGTTCCATAAATATTCAGATTTTTTTCTTAACTCTTCGTAAAATGAATCAGTAAGTTTTTTTAAATTGGCAATTCCCGCAGCCATTGCAAGTGGATTACCGCTTAGTGTCCCTGCTTGATATACAGGTCCAACAGGAGATATCATCTCCATTATATCTTTTCTACCCCCAAACGCTCCAACAGGTAAACCACCTCCAAGCATCTTGCCAAGCGTTGTAAGATCAGGCATTATACTATAATACTCTTGAGCTCCACCCCTTGAGAGCCTAAATCCTGTAATAACCTCATCAAATATAAGCAGTGCGCCTTCGTTTGTACATATGTCATTCACACCCTTTAAAACCCCATCTTTTGGTAATACACCCCCCATATTCCCTGCCACCGGTTCAACAAGAACTGCAGCTATTTCACCTTTATTTTCTAAAAAAATCTTTTTTACAGATTCAAGATCGTTATAATCTGCAATTAGAGTATACTTAGCCAGATCCTTAGGTACCCCGGGGCTACTTGGCTGGTTGAATGTCAATGCTCCGCTACCTGCTTTAACAAGCAATGAATCGGAATGACCATGATAACAACCTTCAAATTTAATGATCTTATCTCTATTGGTGTATCCACGAACAAGTCTAATAGCACTCATTACTGCTTCTGTACCAGAACTAACCATCCTGACCATTTCAATAGATGGCACCATCTCCACAACCAACTTAGCAAGCTCAAGTTCCAAAACAGTCGGAGCACCAAAAGTTGTCCCCTTCTTTAAAGTCTCTTCAACTGCTTTTATGATATCATCATCTGCATGCCCATGTATCAATGGCCCCCATGAACAAACATAATCTATATACTCTTTATTATTCACATCGTATATTTTAGAACCTTTCCCCCTTTCTATAAAAATCGGCTCTCCTCCAACAGAGCCAAACGCTCTAACTGGACTATTGACGCCACCAGGGATATATCTTTTACTTTCCTCAAAAAAACTCATAGTTCCTCCTTATTCATTATATCTAATTCTTCATATTTATTTAATAACTCCAGCTCTTTTTCATCTATGACTGTCATAAGCTTAGCAAGCTTTTCCCAATCAGTCAAGGCTTTCTCCTTCTCTAAGTATAATTTACTTAGATAATTCTCTATTTCAGCAATCTCCTCTTTTAATGCGTTCAACTTATACTTATCAATCTTCTTCCTTTTATTATTTATATCAACTTTTTTAACCTTTTTATTTTTTCCCTCAATTTCTAATGCATTTAGATAAGGTAATTTATCTGTAATCTCCACCTCCCCATTCTGAAAAAAGATAAACTTCTCAATCAAACCATCCATAAAATATCTATCATGAGAAACCATAACAATTGTCCCATCGTAGTTTATTAAAGCATTCTTAAGAACATCAACTGTTTCATAATCCAGGTGATTGTTAGGCTCATCAAGTAGTAATAAATTAGGTCTTTCAAAGTATAGTTTTATCAGCAATATCTTACTTAATTCCCCTCCACTCAACATGGACAACCTTTTTTCAAGATCACCATATTCCATTCCAAATTTCGGTAGAACATTGTAAATCTCTTGCAATGTTATATCTGCTTCAATATCTAATAACTCTTCAAATACTGTTCTGTCCGATTTAATTTGAAATATCTGCTCATAATATCCTATCTTTACCCTATCACCTAATTTTATATCACCTTCCAGAATATTAAAATCACCTTTAATTGACTTTAAAAGTGTTGTTTTACCAGATCCATTCTTACCCACCAAAGCAACTTTCTCACCCTTATATATTTTAAACGAAAAAGGTTTTGTAAGTCTTGTGTCAGAGTACCCAAGAACTATATTTTTTGCTATTACTACTTCATGATTCTCTTCAACAGATTTCTTAAAAGAAAAATCGATATTTCTAAAATCGAAATTATATTTTTGAAGCTCCTCCTCTATCCTCTTTAAATTTTTCATCCTCACTGTAATCTGTTTCGACTTAACACCTGCACGATATTTATCTATGAATAATCTTAACTTTTCAACCTCTTCCATAAGATCAGTTTTCCGCTGTACTACCCTTTCCATACTATTTTTATATAAAGACAGAAACTTATTAAACCCACATTTATAATGATAAATTGTTTGATTAGCTAAATACAAAACCTCATCAGCAATCTTTTCAAGTAATCTTCTGTCGTGGGTTACAAATAAAACTGTTTTGTTTGTAGTTTGTAAAAACTTTTCCAACCAGTCTATCATCACAATATCTAAATAATTGGTTGGTTCATCCAGAATCAAAAAATTAGCTTCAGATGAAAGTAGACGTGCAAGTTTCAACCTTTCCAACTCACCACCTGATAAACTACTCAAATCTTTACCCCACTCATCTTCACTAAAAGCAAAGGCAGTAAGGATCTCACGAATATTTGACCGATAAACCACCCCCCCTTCTTTCTCAAATCTTTCATAAAGTTCAGATAATTTATCTGGATCTTCACAATTTTCCAATTCTATTTCCAATGACGTAAGCTTTTTATTACCTTCAAGCATAAAGTCGAAAATTGTCCCTTTTGCATAAAAGATCTGTTCGAGATACCCTATCTTGAGATTACCACTGGCAATTATCTTACCAGTATCTGCATCCTCAACACCTGCTATAATTTTTAAAAGTGTTGTCTTACCACTTCCATTATCTCCAAATAGTGCAACCTTTTTACCCTGCATTATTGAGAAATTCAGATTTTTAAATAATGCTTTTTCACCGTATGATTTGGAAATATCTACTAAACTAAGAACCGACATCCATCGACCCAAGAAATTCAAGAGATCTAACAGTGTCCTCTATATTTCTATTTTCTATAGTGAGATACTTAGGCTTATAGATCTGCAGCAATCTCTTAATATCTATAACTCCCATATCAAGAGGGTTATGGTCATCCCTGTAGCCATAATTATTATGTATATGCATCTCATATATTTTATCCCCCCAATCGTCAAGCCATCTTTTCAATGGTATCCCACTAAAAAGATTAAAGTGACCACAATCAAAACATAATCCTATACCTTCATCTTTAAACAATTCTATAATCTTTTTCCCTATAGATGAATCAGTTTCAAATACATTCTCAAATGTAATAGAATAATTACCCTTTTTATCCTCTAACACCTTACTAAAATTTTCGAAGAATCTGTTACTGTAATAATTTTCATCAAAATTATAAACAAAAGGTGAATAGTTATGATGCACAACAATATTATACGGATTCAATATATCACACATTTTAACTGTATCTTTCAGTATCTCGATAGACCTATTTCTTACATAAGGGTTATGGCTTGCTATACTAACATCGAAAAATGGAGCATGTACAGTAACATCCACCCCTTTCAATATATCAAAATTAAAACCTTTATCAATATCTTGAAAAGACAATGAAAGTTCAATACCTGTATTGTATTTTAACGCTAATTCTATAAAGCTATTTATACTGTCTACCTTTGTTCTAATGAATATTTTCATAGTAATTCTTTTTCAGATAGTTCAATTTTGCATAATATTCCAATGCCGAAATTTTTATATAACAGTTCTTTAAATCTATACCAGATACGAAAACTCCATGCCCCCTTACAATAACAACATCATTTAACATCATAGCATTGGATACATTCATCGCCAGTTCGCTACTTCCACTTTTACCTTCAACTACTGGAACCTTATCTAAGAAAGGTAGTATTTCACCCGATTCAAATGATATATAACCATCAGCTTTATCAGCTATGACAATGGAATATATGTTATGGGCATGTATTATCGCTTTTGCAGTTGTATTATTGTAGATGGCTCTATGTACTGGTAGTTCACTGGAAGCAATCTTATCAAATTCCGATCTCTTTGATTCATTAACCTTTATGATATCATTTTCACTAAGCTCATCCAATATACTTCCTGTTTTAGTTATAAAAATATGTCCATCAACTTTAATCGATATATTCCCGAAAAATGATGTAGCAAGACCAGTATAAACTATTTTTTTACCATATTTTATTATATCTGTAATCATATTTACATACAAAAAAAGGGGGACACAACTCCCCCATCTATCTTATTTTTAATTTACCTACTCAGCAGCCTTTACTTCTTCCTGCTCTTTAACAAATTCTATAATTGCCATAGTGGCATTATCACCACGGCGTATTCTTGTTTTAAGAACCCTTGTATAACCACCAGGTCTGGTAGAATATTTTGGAGCAATCTCTTTAAATACCTTTCTAACTGCATCTTTATTGTGCAATTTTGAATAAGCAAGTCTTATTGATGCAAGATCACCCTTCTTTCCTAAAGTGATTATAGGCTCTACAAATCTTCTGAGAGCTTTTGCTCTATCTACAGTAGTCTCTATACGACCACTATTAATTAAAGAGATGGCAAGGTTTCTTAACATTGCAAGTCTATGTTCTGTGGGTCTTCCTAATTTTTTAATTCCAGATTTATGACGCATTTTCGTCCCTCTCTAATTTTTTATATCCAATTGCCTCGAGGTCCATTCCAAGGCTCAAACCAAGCTCATGGAGTACTTTTTTAATCTCTTCAAGAGATTTTCTACCAAAGTTCTTAGTTTTCAACATATCATTATCTGTCTTACTACACAATTCTGCAAGTGTCTTAATTTCTGCATTTTTAAGACAGTTATAGGCTCTAACAGATAGCTCAAGCTCTTCAATACTTTTATCCAGTAATTCAAGAATATGGTCATTTTTATTTTCTGTTTGGGTCACATCTTCTTTATTATCTGGTTCTTCAAAGTTTATAAATAACTCAAGATGATCTTTTAAAATTTTAGCTGCAAATCCTATAGCATCCTCTGGTCTAAGTGATCCGTCAGTTTCCACTTCTAAAATTAGTTTATCATAGTCTGTACTTTGACCAACCCTTGAATTTTCAACTTTAAAATTCGCCCTTTTTATAGGTGTAAATATTGCATCAACAGGTATTATATGAATATCATTGAACTTAGATTTTAACTCTTCAGAAGGTACATAGCCTATACCTCTTTCAACATACATCTCAATATTAAGCTCAGTGTTTGGATCGGTAATAGTTGCAATATACTGCTCTGGGTTTAAAATCTCAACAGAAGGATCACCTGTAATATCCTTTGCAGTTATTACACCTTCACCTTTCTTTCTAATATATACCTTTTTCTGTTCATGGCAATTTAGATTAAGTTCAAGTGTTTTAATATTCAAAATTATATCCACCACATCATCCAATACACCAGGAATTGTAGAATACTCATGTGTTATGTCATTTATCTTAACTGCCACTACAGCTGTACCTTCTATCGTAGATAAGAGTATTCTGCGTAGAGAGTTACCTATAGTAATCCCAAACCCCCTTTCAAGAGGCTCAGCCACAAACACTCCAAACCTACCGTTATTCTCAGGAGATGCTTCAAGCTTTTTGGGCTTAATCAAGCTCTTAAAATTCATTAATATCATCAAATCTCCTCCTAAGAGTCTATTATTTAGAGTAAAGCTCTACTATCAAGTGCTCCTGAATATCGTAACCTACATCGCTTCTTTCTGGAAGCCTATTTACAGTAGCTTTGAAGTTCTGCTTATCAACAGTTAACCAGTCGGCAATACCTCTACCTTCTGAAGTTTCAAGGGACTCTTTAATTAAGCTATTGTCTCTGCTTTTTTCTTTAAGTTCTATTACATCACCAACTTTCAAAAGGTAAGAAGGTATATTTACTTTTTTACCATTTATTGTAAAATGATTATGTTTTACCAATTGTCTTGCTAACGCTCTACTTGGGGCAAACCCTGCCCTATAGATAACATTATCAAATCTACGCTCCAACAATTGAAGCAGATTCTCACCGGTAATCCCTTTCATCCTTGTGGCACGTTCAAAATACAATCTAAATTGAGATTCCAGCATTCCATAAATTCTCTTAACTTTCTGCTTCTCCCTTAACTGAACACCATAGTCGCTCAATTTTTTCTTTACCTGACCATGCTGACCAGGTGGGTAACCTTTCTTTTCCAATGCACATTTATCTTTATAACAACGCTCACCTTTAAGGTAAAGCTTCATCCCTTCTCTTCTACATAATTTACATGATGGACCTGTATATCTAGCCAAGTTAAACCTCCGTTAAACTCTTCTTTTCTTTCTAGGCCTACAGCCGTTATGAGGAATAGGTGTTGTATCTCTAATTACAGTTATTTTAATTCCCGCAGCTTGTATTGCCCTAATTGCACTTTCACGACCAGAACCTGGCCCCTTTACGTTCACCTCAACCTCTCTAACACCCAAATCCACTGCTTTTTTAGCTGCTGATTCTGCCGCAATTTGAGCAGCATAAGGTGTTGATTTTCTTGAGTTTTTAAAACCTTCTGTACCACCAGCAGACCAACATATCACATTGCCAGTCAAATCGGTAAAGGTAACTATAGTATTATTAAAGGTTGAGTGAATATGTGCAACCCCTCTAGGAACAATCTTTTTCTCTTTTCTTTTTCTAACTTTACAAGCCATTATACCTCCTAAAAAAACCTACTTTCTCTTGATACCGCGTTTACCAGCAAGGCCTCTTTTGGTACGGGCATTACTGCGGGTTTTTTGACCTCTTACAGGCAACCCATTTTTATGTCTTACTCCCCTATAACAGTTGATCTCTATCAGCCTTTTAATATTAAGGGAGATATCCTTTCTTAAATCACCTTCAACCTTAAGATTTTCATCAATATAATTCCTTATTGCAGAAATCTCCTGTTCCGTCAATTCAGCAACTTTCTTATTCCTGTCCAAACCAAGATCATCAATAATTTTGTTTGCAGTTTTACGACCTATACCATAAATATAAGTCAAACCGATTTCAATATTTTTGTTATTTGGAATATCAACACCTGCTACTCGAGCCACAAATAGCCTCCTTAACCCTGTCTTTGCTTATGTTTGGGGTTCTCACATATTATTCTCACAACCCCTTTTCTCTTGATCACTTTGCACTTATTGCAAATAGGTTTTACACTTGCTCTCACCTTCATCTAAACACCTCTTTTTACTTATGCCTGTATGTTATACGGCCTTTAGTAAGATCATACGGAGACATCTCAACTGTTACCTTATCACCGGGAAGTATCCGTATAAAATTCATTCTCATCTTCCCTGATAAATGACATAAGATAACATGCTTATTCTCTAACTCCACCTTAAACATAGCGTTTGGTAAAGCCTCAAGAACAGTTCCTTCAAATTCGATTACATCATCTTTTTTCCCCATATGTTCCCTTTAAATTGTTAATATTTCTGGTCCATTGTTGGTTATTGCAACAGTATTCTCATAGTGTGCCGCACAACTTCCATCCGCAGTCACCACTGTCCAACCATCATTCAATACTGTTACCTTCCAATCTCCAACAACCACCATAGGTTCTATAGCTAAAACCATGCCAGCCCTAAGCCTTATGCCGCGGTTAGGTTTGCCAAAATTTGGTATGGTAGGTTCTTCATGTAAATTCCTACCGATTCCATGACCAAAATAGTCACGTATAACATTAAAACCATTTTTTTCAACATAGCTTTGAATTGCATGTGATATATCTTGTAGCCTATTCCCATCACACGCATATTTTATCCCTTCAAAAAATGAGTTTTTGGTCACCTCAACAAGTCTTTTTAGTGTTTCGTTAACATTACCCACACAAAAGGTTCTTGCTGCATCACCATGAAACCCATTTTTATAAGCACCAACATCTATACTTACTATATCACCATCTTGAAGTATTACACCCTCTGAAGGGATACCATGTACAACAACTTCATTAATAGATATACAGCTTGATGCTGGATAACCTCTGTACCCCTTAAATGATGGGGTAGCAGAACGGGAATTTATAATACTTTCTACGAAAATGTCAATAGTTTTTGTTGAAACTCCCGGTTTTATTTTATCCTCAACCTTTTCAAGCACTTCTCTAACTACATCACAAGCTGTTCTTAACTTTGCTATCTCTTCTCTACTTTTTAATTCCACCATTAACCTAATATACCTTTTATCTGCTGATAAATTTCGTTTACATCACCAACACCATTTACAATGTAAAGTTTACCAGAGTTTCTATAATAATCTTTTAAAGCTGAAGTCTGCTCATGATACACATTGAGTCTCTTCTGTATTGTTTCTGCTTTATCATCATCCCTTTGGTATAGCTCACCACCACATGCATCACATATATTTTCTACTTTTGGTGGATTATACTTAATATGATAAACCTTCCCACAGCTTTTACATGTTCTTCTACCAGTTAATCTTTCAAGTATCAACTGATCGTCAACTTCGAGACTTATAATATGTGTAATTTCAGTATTTAGATCATCTTTAAGCATAGCATCGAGTGATACAGCCTGAGGTATAGTTCTTGGGAATCCATCAAGTATAAATCCATATGCACAATCATCCTTTTTTAATCTATCCCTTACGATACCTATTATAACATCATCAGGAACCAGCTTACCTTCATCCATATATTTTTTTGCAAGTTTACCAAGTTCCGTCCCTTCCTTAACAGCTGCTCTCAAAATATCACCAGTAGATATCTGAACCACTTTATAATCATTAATTATAAAAGCAGACTGTGTACCTTTACCAGCTCCTGGAGGTCCTAAGAATACTAAATTTACCATGTGCCACCCCTTGCTTTTATTCTACCTTTACTTAGAAAACCTTCATAATTATGGGATATCAGATGAGATTCTATTTTATTAACCACATCCATTGCTACACCAACAACTATCAATACAGATGTCCCACCAAAATAGAAGGGGACATTAAAACTTTTTAAAATCACTTGTGGCATAATCGCAATAATAGTCAAATAAATAGCACCAGCAAAAGTAAGCCTGGATAGTGTATAATCTATAAATTCTGCAGTATTGCTTCCAGGTCTTTTCCCAGGAACTACTCCACCACTACGTTGTATATTATCTGCTATTTCCGTTGGATTAAAGATTATTGATGTATAAAAATAACAGAAGAATATTATAAGCCCACTATAGAAAACATAATAGAAAAAATGACTTGGAGAAAGGTAAAAACCGATCTGTTTTATGTATTCATTCCCTGAAAATGATGCCAATGTTGATGGAAATGAAACGATAGATGCCGCAAAAATTATAGGGATAACACCTGAAGTATTCAATTTCAACGGCAGATAAGATGTTGCTACATTACCCCTTATCGATGTACCTCTTTTAATGTATTGGATAGGAATTCTCCTGCTAGATGCCTCTACAAAAACAATCCCCGCAGTAACAGCTACAACTATAAATAATATACCTATTAAAGTTATAATTTGTAACTCTCCAGTTTGCATCAGTCGATAAGTATTTAATACTGCAGTAGGAATAGCTGCTACAATACCAGCAAAAATGATCATGGACATACCATTACCGATACCTTTCTCAGTAATCTTCTCACCAAG
>JAINCL010000042.1:0-2082 GCA_036574145.1 Deferribacterales bacterium
GAGTTAAAATGGCTGTGAGTTTTTCCAACTCACAGCCTTAACAATTATAGATATATCCTAAAATCTACTTCATTAAATATACTATTTTTTCCTTCAAGTTTGAAAAGATAATCGTAATCTATACCACCACCCAACATAGACTCAAGCTTTAGGAAATTATAAATATGTTCCTTTTCACGCTTAGTAGCATATTCAGTAGCTGTCTTGGTAGTTATAAGAAATGCCCAATCACTACTTTGCGCAAGCAACAACTCCCTGGCCATCTGATTTAATACCCTTATAACTGCACCATCCTGTGTATCTTTATAAAGATTTGCATAATGAATCATCTTATCTGATATTATCTTAAGATGCTTATATATCCATTCATTACCTGCATTAAGCCAAACATCGTAATAACCCTTATCACCCCAAGAAGATGGGTTAATCTCCAACAATTGGTTGGTATTATATTCATTTAGATATTCCATAGGTGTAATTGGATTAATCACTACACTTTTATCCATAAATTTAAATACATTATATAAGAATTCAGGACCTTCATACCACCAATGACCAAAAAGTTCTGTATCGTATGGTGAAACTATAAGAGGTTTGCGGTCCATATATTCTAACAATTCCAGAGCCTGCTTTTCCCTTTCTTTCACAAAATGGTTTGCATGCTGCTCCACCTTTTTGAGTGCATTTTCACGAACGTAATATTCTTTATAATCGGTCGTTCCTGTAACCCTATGATACTTTATACCCGTAAATACCCTTGTACCATCTGGACAGATATACGGTTTTATATATTCAAAATCTAAATCATAACCGATATCCCTATAAAAATCTCTATAATCAAAATCTCCAGGATAACCTTCCTTAGAGCTCCATACCTGTTTGGAAGAGGTAAAATCTCTCGCAAAAACAGCCACCCCAGATTCTGTAAATACCGGCGCATAGACACCATACCTAGGCTTCGGTTTACCAAAAATTACACCTTGGGTGTCAGTGAAGAAATACCTTATCCCATAATCAGCCAAAATATTTTCTAACCCCTTATAATATGCACATTCAGGTAACCAAATACCTTCTGGCTCAACTCCAAAATGTTTCTTATAATTTCTTACAGCAACCTCAATCTGAGCTTTAACCGATTTTTCATTAAAACTCATAAAAGGTAAAAACCCATGTGTTGCACCGCAGGTGATTATTTCAATATAACCTTTATCTTTAAACTGCTTATATACAGACAATATATCCCAATTACAACTCTCCATAAAATTCTTTGTAAAAACAAAATTATCTCTGTAAAATAGTGCCAATTTATTAAGCTCAAAATTGTCAGATGTACGTTTAACCTCTTTATCACTCAATTCTATCATTCGATCGAGGTATAGTCTATATTTGTTTATTAAAAGACCATCTCTTAACATTTCACACAATGGTGGGGTAAGTGAAGTGGTCAATCTAAACTTTACCCCTTCCTGCTCCAATTTACCAAGATACTTTAATAAAGGGACATAACACTCAGTTATAGCTTCAAATAACCAATGCTCTTCAAGAAAATAATCATACTCAGGGTGTTTAACAAAAGGTAGATGTGAGTGAAGTACTAATAACCAATAACTTTGCATAATCATCTCCACTCACTATTATTTTTAGAACTTATACTTTTTAAAACATTTTTGTAAAGGTCTATACTGCTATAATAGCCATCCATCCCTTTAATAGAGAGGTAAATAATCTTTTCAATCTGTGATCGAACCGTCATATATGTTATATCATCACGATCAGATATCTTTTCAGAAGGCATTTTGAAGCTATTGGATCTGATAATAACTTTAAAACCGTCTCCATAATCTATACCTATTTCTGCCCAGGCTTCTTTACCCTCAAGCATACCATTATTGAAAAAATAATTACCATTCTCAGATACTTTAACCTCAGAGATTGTGCCATCTTCATTAGTACATAAACGAAGCACGATTTTAAAATGATTTATAATATTCCCCTGTAGGTAGGTTTCCAGTTTATGCTTTGTCAACTCCCAGTAATCATATGCTCTCTTGGCATCAATGGGGAGAATCATTAAGATATCAA
>JAINCL010000005.1:0-1784 GCA_036574145.1 Deferribacterales bacterium
TTTGTCATTTATTTCAAATACAAGTTCATCATGAATCTGTAGTATCATTTTTCCATCGATATTGTTATTATTAAGATAGTCATAGCATTTTATCATAGCCATTTTAATGATATCCGAAGCTGTCCCTTGAATCGGAGAGTTTATAGCTATTCTCTCGTTTCTTTGCCTTAATATCGAATTAGAGCTATTAAGATCCTTTACAAACCTCTTTCTACCAAAGAGAGTTTCAACATGGCCATTTTTTTGAGCATTAATTACAATATTATTCATATATTCTTTTACCTTGGGGTAGGTTTCAAAATATTTGTCGATGAACTTTTTTGCTTCGCCAACGGAAATTCCCACATCTCGGGATAAACCATAGGGGCTAAGACCATAAACAATACCGAAATTGACAGCTTTAGCTATCCTTCTAATATCTTTTGTTATCTCATCCTCTTTTATTCCAAGTATACTCATGGCAGTAAGATTATGAATATCAAGATCATTTATAAATGCATTTTTTAAGTTTTCATCCCCTGAAATCTCAGCCAAAATTCTAAGCTCAATTTGGGAATAGTCAAAAGAAACAAAACTATATCCATCCTCTGAAACAAATGATCCTCTAATTTCTGCTCCTAAATCACCTTTTTGGGGTATATTTTGAAGGTTAGGATTTTGGGAAGATAGTCTTCCAGTTGCAGTACCTGTCTGTTTGAAAACTGTATGAATCCTGCCTGTAGATGGATTTATATATTCAGATAGTTTTGAAGTATAAGTTGATACTAATTTACTATATTCTCGATGTCTTAATATTGCTTTTAAAAGATCTTCGTATTGTATGTTCAAAGGGATCATATTCCTCAGTGATTCTTCATCAGTTGAGTACCCAGTTTTATTCTTCTTAAACGGTTTCATTTTTAGTTTTTCAAAAATTATTTTTGACAATTGTTTAGGGGAATTTAGATTTATCTCTTCCCCTATAATATGTTCTATATATTGTTTCTCTTTATCTATAAGTGATTTAATCTTAAGATCTGACTCTTTTAATTTAATCGGATCTAATTTAATCCCTATTGTTTCCATTTCAGCTAATATCTTAATAATTTTATGTTCCATTTCCCAATAAAGTTGCCACATATTATATTGTTCCATTACATTTAGGGCATAATCTTTTTTTGAAACAATTTTTTGGGCTATCGATTCCGGCTCATCTTTGTCAGTTAAGTTTATTGCTCCAAAATCGGGATCAGCAAGCCAGCAGACTATTTCGAGATCTATAGTTTGTTCATAAAACTTCTTAGTTATCTTATATAACTCTTTAAGATTGAAAATATATTTCGGTTTTATATTATCAACTTCTTTTAATATTGCTATATTTTTACCATCAGTGGTGTAAAATTTATCAGCAAAAGGGAATATTATTAGATGATTTGCAACTTTATTAAAGGTTATTGTTTTTATATCTTCTTTAAACAATCTGTTTAGAATAGATTTAAGCTCAAGCTCTTCCAATAATCTCTTAATGTCACCATTAATCGGTAACTCAGCCTCATCTAAATTCTCAACATATTTTAGTTGAGCAAGCTGTTGACTTAAGTATGCAGAATCTTTTCCTTCCTCCAATTTAGTTTTCCATGATGATTTTATCTTATCAAGATTGTTGTAAATATTATCTAGATCTCCATATTCAGATAATAGTGTTGTAGCTGTTTTTTCACCAATACCTCTAACTCCGGGGATATTATCGGATGAATCACCACATAAAGCAAGGAAGTCTACTATCTGTTCAGGATATAGAGAAA
>JAINCL010000043.1:0-6484 GCA_036574145.1 Deferribacterales bacterium
GGGGGGGGGGGGGGGGTTATTAATATCCTCTTTCGAGGAGCATTCTTCTGATACCAACGATTGCTTTTGTAGGGTTAAGCTGTTTTGGACATGCTTCAACGCAGTTATAGATAGTATGGCATCTCCACACACCATTTTTATCGTTAAGGATAGGAAGTCTATCTTCAGCGCCTTCATCCCTTGAATCTATAAGGTATCTATAAGCTCTAAGGAATGCGTTTGGTCCAAGATATTTTTCATCTGCCCAGTAAGAAGGACAAGATGATGAACAGCATCCACAAAGGATACACTCATACAATCCATCGAGTAATTTTCTATCCTCAGGAGATTGATAAAACTCTTTATCTGGGGCTGGACTCTTTCTTATAAGGTATGGTTTAACAGTTATGAATTTTTGGAAGAAGTCGTCAACATCGGTTACAAGATCTCTAATAACCTTCATCCCCGGTAATGGTTGAATTACAATATGATCAGTACCAAGGTCTTCTATTTTAGTCATACATGAAAGCATATTAACACCATTAACATTCAAACCATCAGAACCGCAAACCCCTTCACGGCAGGATCTTCTAAAGCTAAGGGTAGGATCAAGCTCCCATTTTACTTGATTTAACCCCTCAAGAAGAAGCATACCTGCTCTTCTAATTTCAACTTTATATGTTTGATAGTATGGTTCTTTGTCTTTTTCAGGGTCATATCTAAATATTTCAAATGTTACAAATTTATTAGCACTCATCATCTTCCTCCTTTATTAGTATACTCTTGGTTTTGGTGGGAATGGTTCCACTGTTATAGGTTTCATCCTTACAGGTCTGTAATTCACTTGAATATTTCCATCACCATCAAGAGTTACTTCAGTATGCTTATGGAAGTTAGCATCATCTCTTTCTGGATAGTCTTCTCTTGCATGACCACCCCTTGATTCTTTCCTTTTAAGTGCAGCTTCTGTAAGGGCTCTTGATATTAATATCATATTATTAAGTTCAAGTGCTTCAATTAATTCAAGGTTATACACTGTAGATTTATCATTTACTCTATAATCTTCAATCTGCTTCTGGAGATCTTCAAGGATACCTTTGGCAGTAGACAATGTTTCTTCTGTTCTAAACACACCAACATATTTTTCCATTGTTTCTGTTAATGTCTTATACAATGGGCCAAATGTATTCTTACCATTTGAGTTGAGGAATTTTTGAAGAAGTGCAACACCTTCAGCACCTGCATTTTCAGCCAATGGGACAAAACCGTTCTCTTTGGCATATTTAGCAGACTGCTCACCAGCAGTTCTACCAAACACTACAAGGTCAAGGAGTGAGTTTGTACCAAGTCTGTTTGCACCATGAACTGATGCAGAAGCGATTTCACCAGCTGCAAAGAATCCTGGCACTGGTTCTTCTGGGTTAGGCCCAATAGCTCTAATTACGTTTGTGAGATAATTTGTTGGGATACCACCGTTTTGATAGTGAGCTGTTGGCATAACAGGGATAGGCTCTTTTGTACAGTCAACACCAGCAAATACAAGAGCAAGTTCATGTATTCCTGGGAGCTTCTCATGAATAGCTTCAGCACCGATATGATCGATCTTCAAAAGAACATGGTCTTTGTTTGGCCCTACACCATTACCAGCAAGAACCTCTTTTACCATCGATCTTGATACGATATCTCTTGGGGCAAGGTCTTTAATTGTAGGAGCATATTTCTCCATAAACCTTTCACCTTTAGAGTTCAAAAGGATACCACCCTCACCTCTAACACCTTCAGTGATTAGGTTACCTGCAAGGTAGATGCCTGTTGGGTGGAACTGAATAAATTCTGCATCACTCCAAGAAAATCCCTTTCTTAGAGCAAGTGCAAGTCCATCACCTGTATTTATATGAGCGTTTGAATTTGTTTTGTAAATTCTACAGCATCCTCCGGTAGCGAATACTACAGCTTTTGCATGGAACAGATGGAATCCGCCATTTTTGATATCCCAGCAAAGTACACCATTTACAGCACCTTCGTTTGTAAGGAGCTCAAGTGCATAAAACTCACTAAAGAATTGAGTTTTCTGGGCAATAGCCTTTTCAAAAAGTGTTTGAAGCATAACGTGACCTGTCCTATCGGCAGCATAGCAAGCCCTTTTTACAGGTCTTTTACCAAATTCGGCAGTATGACCGCCAAATGGTCTTTGAGCTATTTTACCATCTGGAGTTCTGCTAAATGGAACACCGATATGCTCAAGCTCTATAATATACTGTGGAGCAAGTTTTGTCATATATTCACAAGAATCTTGATCTGCAAGGTAGTCACTACCTTTTACAGTATCATACATATGCCATATCCAATGATCCTCTTCAATGTTCCCTAATGCAGCAGAAACACCACCTTGAGCAGAAATGGTATGACTTCTTGTGGGATAAACCTCTGAAATAACAGCAGTGCTAACATATTGAGATGCAACCTGAGCTGCATTAAGCCCGGCACCACCTGCACCCAAAATTACTACATCAAACTTATGATATTCTATCTTTTCAGACATAGTTCTTTACCTCTCCAAAATATTTTATAAACCAGCTACTACTTTAAGAGCAAGTACAGCTGCAGTAACACCAACTATCCAGTAAATAGCAAGTATAATTGCTCTCCAGATAGTTGATGACACATAATCATCAGTTATCATTTTAAATCCATTAAGCGTATGGAAAATACCAAGAGCAAATAATGAACCTAAAACGATACTTTTAAGTCCCCACTCACCAGATTTTATCATTGAGAAAAAGTGAATAGCGATAACAATTATCAATATAACTCCTGATACTCTCTGGAGTAACCACTCAAATAATCCTGAATCACTTGAACCGTTAAATTTATAACCTTTCATCATAGTAAGACCCCCTTATGAAAACAGCGGTATTGCACCGATTATTGTAACAATTACAGTTAGAAGTATAACAACCATAAACTGTTTGGAGAACACTTCTCTCTCAGCACCATTAGAAAAATCGATCAACACAATCCTAAACCCGTTAAATGCGTGATAAGCGAATGCAATAAGAACTATCACCCTTGCAATGGAGTTCTGTGTCAAAGCTCCAAACCAGTCTGCATATCCAGCCTTACTAAAAATATGGAGTAGCAGATACAAACCTAATATTACACCTGTAATACGGTGCAGCAGCCACGCTGTCATACCAGTGTGCTTTTTGTAGGAAACCTTTTTGGGATAGGTCACCAAATCTTTTCTTGGCATTTTACACCCCTTCTATTTTTATTTTACAAACATTGTTAATAGTTCTACATAGTATAATATAACAAAAAATACCACTTTGTCAATAATTCTGTATACAATATACAAAAGATTTTATGTTCTATGAATATCCTATTGAATATTTCTTTATATAATATAATAAAATATAATAAAGTTAAATGAGTCCTATAATGGTAACTATGTTTTATTTCTAATATTATTAGTTAAATTAATAGATTCAATATATTACCGATAGTGTTTCTACCCTGTCCAAGGATTGATACAACATTATCAATTTGATTTTTAGCATTTTTGGCTTCAGCAACACCTTTATTACTATTTTGAGGATGTTCAAATTCCGTAGTTTTATCTGTTAACATCACTTTTTTTTCTATTACCTTTAATTCTGTTGCAACCAGAGATGCCTCTAGTTCTATTTTCCCCATTGAACTGTTTATAGAAGCAAGATGGTTTCTTACAGATTGATGAGCGGATATGGATACCTGATCGGATTTTTTATTTGTTATGCTGGAACGATTGCTATAATTAGCCAATATATTCTTATCATTGACAGGATGCAATAAGCTAACATTATTATTTAACATGACGCACCTCTAAGGCACATCCATGTAATTTATATGCATCCATGCAATATCGTAATCGGATGAAGTATTTAAAACTTTAATTTTTTTAAAAGATAGCCTTTGTAACTATCTCCTCAAGTGAATCGGGTCCATCAAGTTTAATAATCTTCTTTCCGGCAATCACAACCACTGGTGGATTGATGATTCCATATTTTTCAGGGACAGGTGTTTCATTTACATCAATTAAATTGACTTTTACCCTATTTCCAAATTTGTACTTCAGATTCTCAACAATCTCTGGTGTTTGATCATCGATCACAGCATTATAAAAAACCTCTATATCTATCATATGTCACCTACTAAGTATATTATAACATATTTATTATAGATGTTAAATAAATAAAAGTAAGCTAATAGCCATTACACACATACCTAAGACAAGCCAACTTATGGCGATATGGTTTTCTCCATACTCTTCTGCTGTTGGTAATAATTCATCTAAAGATATAAAAACCATAATTCCTGCCACAACGCCAAAAACAATCCCAAAAAAAGAGCCCAACAAAAAATGCATCAGTATTAAATATCCTATAAAGGCCCCTATCGGTTCAGCAAGCCCAGAAGAGAATGAGAGCCAAAATGATTTTTTCTTACTTTTGGTGGCATAATAAATAGGCACCGATACAGCAATCCCTTCTGGTATATTATGTATCGCAATAGCTACTGCTACACTTAACCCTAATTTAGGATTATCCAATGATGAAATAAACGTAGCAAGCCCTTCAGGAAAATTGTGTATTCCGATAGCTATTGCTGAAAAAATACCCATCCTTACCAATTTTTTTGAATTAACCTCATCTTCTGTGGGGTTATATTTTAAATTGGTAACTTCATGTGGATTCTCATATGATGGGATTAACTTGTCGATAATAGCTATTAATGCTATACCAGCAAAAAAAGATATCACGGTTAACCAGCTTCCAAGCTTTTCTCCATAGAAACTTACCAATGAGATTTTAGCCTTAGAAAATATCTCTACCATTGAGACATAGATCATTACACCCGCCGAAAAACCTAAACTACCTGATAAAAACTTTGGTGATAGATTTTTTGATAAAAATGCTATCAAGCTTCCGATCCCTGTAGATAATCCAGCTAAGAGTGTTAATAAAAAAGCGTATATCAGATTATTATCCATAATAACCTCTAATTAACTTTGTTGTAATTTCTCTTTAAGCAAATATTTAATAAACTTTATAGCCTCATCTCTATCTTTTATAAACCCTGAGACAAGTCTAAAATGAACCTCTTTCAACATATAACCCATTAAAGGTCCCTTCGGGACACCTAAAGATAAAAGATCATTTCCGCTAACCAACTTCAATTTTTCAAAATCCAACAGTTTCATACTTTCCCTTATATTCCTGATCATTTCATAAAATTCCACAGTATCTCTCAGCTTAGATTTTGCATCTGATATGGATATCTCAATTATTTTATCTAAAAAATTATAATTTTCAAAAACAAACTTAAGTAATGTAAAATCTCTTACTCCGTTTGTAACAAATCTTCTGATATATCCATGCTTTTCAACCAAAAAACAGACATCTTTAACAATTTTTAGAGGGAAAGATAACCTTTTTAAGATCTGTTCCGACATCTTTGCACCTATCTTTTCATGATCAAAAAATTTCCCTTTTGTATCTTTATAAATTTCTGCACCTTTACCGATATCGTGGAGGAGAGAAGCAAGAATTAAAACCAGTTTGTCTCGTTCATTATACTTATGCAACTGGTTTAACACAATTTTAGTAAAAGTGAAAGTATGACTAAGAACATCTTCAGTATGATATTTCCCTCCATATAAGCTGTCAAGAGTCGAAAACTCAGGTATCAATTTAAATATTACGCCTGACTTCCTCATCTCAATAAGTGTATTATAGCAGTTCACCCCCAGCAGTAAGGTTGTAAACTCCTTGTTAATTCTTTCAGATGGGATACTATCCAGTAGGTTTTTATTGTTTATCATCATATCTAAAGTAAAAGAATCTATTGTAAAATTCAGTTCAGACATAAATCTGAAACCTCTTAATATCCTCAATGGATCATCAATAAAGCTATTATTATAAGCTATTCTTATGATACCTTTATCAATATCTGTTCTATCGCCAATCAAACCATTTTCAAAATGTAATGCAAGGTTATTGATGGTAAAATCTCTATATTTAAGATCTTCTAAAAGATCTTTACCTCTAAGTTTAGATATATCAATGGTTACGCCATCTTTAACCAACCTTACATTATCTTTAAATTCCACTCTATTACCCTTTATAAATCTATTGATTTTAGTGGCAAAATCTCTATAATCGATCCCTTCAGCCACAATATCTATATCTTTTATCGTTCTTCCCAATAAAAGATCCCTTACAAAACCACCCACGAGATAAAAATTTTTATACTGATTATTATAAAAATCGAATAATACCTCTTTAAAAGGAAATACTTTATTTTCTAATAATCGATCGGTCTGCATATAATCTCTCTAATTTTAATATAATCAAGGAAGTTGTTCTGATAACCTGTTCTCAATACGATACCTGTATCGAGACCAGAGTTTGTACCTCCAAGTGAAACAATATCTTGAGTAATATCCTCTATAAGCCCTCCATTA
>JAINCL010000006.1:0-3516 GCA_036574145.1 Deferribacterales bacterium
AGATTCAGTTTTAATGATAAAAATGAGGCTATGGAAGTGGCATCTGCACTATCAACATTCTTTAGTGTTGTTGAAGAGGATGATGAGCAAGATACTGAAATGGAACAGAAAGCTGACGCAAAATCTACAGAGAAAGGTGTAAATAGATGTAGTGTTGATAAAGTGTTAAAGATGAAAGAGATCGGTTTGACCAATGATGAAATAAAGAAGATATGTGAATAGGTGATTATGAAAACTATATGGTCTCTTGAGGGGAAAAAAGAGAAATTTTTAAATCTCGTCGATGAAAGTAAATCAAAGATCGATGAACTGGTAAAACAGAAAAGTAAAAACTATGAAACGTTTATTGTTCCATACCAGGAGATATTTGCCAAAATCAGTGAAGAGTTCACACCCATAAGTCATTTAAACTCTGTATCCAATTCTGAAGAAACCCAAGAGATATACAATGAAACCCTTGAGAAACTGACGATATTTTATACAGAGGTAGGTCAGCGTAAAGATATATACGATGCATTATCTTCTATTCCTACAGATGGTTTATTAGATCACCAGAATAGGATGATTGAGATTCTTAAAAAGGATTTCATTCTTGAAGGGGTTCATCTTGATGAAGATAAAAGGGGTAGGATTAGAGAGATTAATTTAAATCTCAGTAAACTCTCCACCGGATATTTCCAGAATATTTTAAATGACACTAAAAAATTTGAACTCAAGGTTAAAGATAGATCACTTCTCGGGGATATGTCTGAGGAAGATATAAAGACATATTATAAAGATGGAGAGTACGTTTTTAATCTAACAGCACCTTCTTATAGTGCTTTTATGAAGTATTGTGAAGACGAAAAATTAAGAGAGGAGATGTTTAGGGCTTATTATAGTAGAGGTGCTCAAAACGGTGGAATTATTGAGGAGATATTAGCTTTGAGGAAAGAAAAGGCAAATATTCTCGGTTTTAGAGATTATGTGGAGCTGTCTCTTTTTACAAAAACAGCTGGTAGTTATGAAGAGGTTAACAGTTTTCTTCATAGTCTGTTGGATAGCGCAAAAGATTTTATAAAAGATGATTATAAAAACCTTGAAGATACTTCTAAAAAGCTTGGTCTTGGGGCTTTAAAAGGGCACAATATTCAGTATCTCATAGAAAAGTTAAGACGAAAAGAGCTTGATTTAAAAGAGGATGAGGTTAGAAGATATTTTGAACAGACTAAAACTATTGATGGATTGATCGACTTTGTATCCAATTTTTTCCAGATAGATTTTAAAAACATTAATGAAGATGTTTGGCATGAATGTGTAAAAGTATATGAAATTTTAGAAAATGGTGAGCGTATAGGGGAACTTTATTTCGATCTTGAAGCGAGGTTTGGTAAAAGGGATGGGGCATGGATGAATGAATGGTTTACCAGATATAGGAAATCCAATGGGGAGTTGGTGCTTCCTAAGGTGTTCATCGTGGGGAATTTCCCACCTTCAAGGGAAGATAACCGATCACTTTTGAGGCATACCGATGTGGAAACTGTTTTTCATGAAATGGGGCATGCTTTACATCACTTATTAAGTAAATCTGATGATTATTTTATAAGTGGAATAAATGGGGTAGAATGGGATGTTGTGGAATTCCCTTCACAGTTTTTGGAGAACTTTGCTTTTGAGATGGATATTTTAAAGAAGTTGGGTAGGGATATATATACAGGGGATGAGATTCCAGATGATCTAATTTTAAAGATACAGAAAGAAAGGGGTTTTTTTGCAGGGTATCAACTTGGAAGACAGATAGAGTTCTCATTGTTTGATCTATATATTCATAAAGATGCTTATAAAGAATATGAGGTGGATTTGATACTTAAATCTGTAAGAAAAGAGGTGGGGTCTCTGGAACTGCCAGATTATGTAAAGTTTCAGAACCAATTTTCCCATATCTTTTCGGGGGGATATGCGGCAGGGTATTATAGTTATAAATGGGCAGAGGTGTTGAGTGCTGACCTGTTTGTGGAATATAAAGAGAATAAAGATATCGAACTAATAAAAGATGGTGCAAAAAAACTTTTTACCCTTGGTGGGAAGGTGAATATCTACGATGAATATATAAAGATATTCAGAAAGAAACCAGAACCCGGAACAATTCTAAAGATATATCGTTTAGTGTAATATATTTAATAAGCCTAAATAATATTAAATTTCGCTAAATATTTCCTTGACTTATTAAAAAAAATTTAGTAGTTCTTTACATGATTTTTATGGTATTTTTAAATATGCTAAATTAAGGGGTTATATGTCGGTTTTGCTTGATGTGAAAAATATTTACCTCAGTTTCGGTGGTATAATGGCTGTGGCTGGGGTTTCATTTAAAGTGAATAAAGGTGAGATTTTTTCTATTATAGGGCCCAATGGAGCTGGTAAAACGAGTGTTCTCAATACCATTACTGGTATATATAAGCCTAAGCGTGGATCTATCTTTTTCGATGGTAAGGATATAACAAACGTCCCTGTTAAAAATAGAGCCAAATTAGGGTTGGTTAGGACTTTTCAGAACCTTGAGTTGTTTAAGGGTATGACGGTCTTGGATAACCTAATGCTTTCTAGACATATTTTTCTGAAGTATGGGTTATTTTCCTCTATATTTTACTTCGGTAGAGCAATTAAGGAGGAGGTTAAAAATAGGGAGTTTGTAGAGCATATTATAGATTTTTTAGATCTCTCTGATGTCAGGAAAAAACATGTATTTGAGTTGTCCTATGGTATTCAGAAAAGGGTGGAGCTTGCAAGGGCACTTTGCCTTGAGCCAAAGGTGTTGATGTTGGACGAGCCGATGGCAGGTATGAATACAGAAGAGACTGAGGATATGGCAAGGTACATCATCGATATAAATGAAGAGATGGGGGTTACTGTTATTTTGATTGAACATGATATGAATGTTGTTATGGATCTCTCCCATAGGGTGGTAGCCCTTGATTTTGGTGAGAAGGTTTGTGAGGGAAGACCCGAAGAGGTGGCAAAGGATGAAAGGGTTATCTCTGCATACTTAGGAGAGGAGAAATGGATATGACATTGCTACATTATTTCCAAAAGCAATATAAAGAGAGGGGAGATAAGATAGCTTTTAGAGAAAAGGACCTTGGGATATGGAAAGAGTATACATGGAAAGATTATTTTTATAAGGTTGTAAAAGTTGCTTGTTTTTTCGATAAACTGGGTCTTAAAAAAGGTGATACTGTGGCAATTATCGGTGATAATAAACCTGAATGGGTTATTTCTGAAATTGCTGCTCAAATTATAGGTGCTTACCCAATAGGGATATATCAAGATTCGATATCCAACGAAGTGGAATATATAATAAATCGTGCCGAAACAAAGATCGTTGTGGCAGAGGATCAGGAGCAGGTTGATAAGGTACTGGATCAGAAGGATAAATTTCCACAAATTATGAAAATTATATATTATGATGAAAAGGGTATGTATCAATATAACGATGATCTACTTATATTTTTTGATGATGTATATAAAAGTGTTGAG
>JAINCL010000044.1:0-2415 GCA_036574145.1 Deferribacterales bacterium
TACCTGTATATCTCCAACATATGACTCAAATTATTAAAAATGACAAGGGTAGCTCCTTTTAAATGTTTCATTAAATCGGCATAAAAAATCTTCTTATCCTCAACATTATCTATAAAGTAATCGTTTATAAAGAGCTTCCCCTGTTTCATAAAATTCTCAGGTGGTTCTAAACGGATTTTTTCCACCGTATCATCTAATCCAAGTTCGCCCATAAAATAATCAAATGAGCCATTGAAAGATATTGTGGCACTTATCATCAAACTACTTATACAACTACATTTCAACCCTTCAACAAACTTATCACCTGAACTTATCGGTATATTTTTTATTGAAAGAAAATCTCCATTATTTTCAACAACTTTCACACCGTCATTTTTATAAATATTCTCAAATGTATCTCTATACTTCTGAAATATTGAATAATCTTCTTCGGTAATATATGAAGAAAATATCTTATCCATCTCATCAAAAAGCTTTTTAAAATCACTCTCCATCTTTTCTGTCAACCTATCGGTATTTCTATGTCTGGAGATTAAAACCTTCCATTTAGAGTATAGATCTTTAAACCTATCTTCACCGAGATAACTCCTATTATCCTTTATAAAATTTAATATCGAATAGGAGCTTAACTCATCTCCAAGATAAGCTGGGAAAATATCCACTATTGAATGAGCTTCGTCAAAAACAATATGTTCTGCAAAATCAAAATTATAAGATCCATCATATTTTATTCTCATTGCAATATCAGCAAGTAACATATGATGATTAGTAACAACAATATCTGAATTATTTGCAATATCTTTAGCATTATAAAATGAACATCGATTTATGTAAGGACATTTCACCCCGATACACTGATAACTATCAGCGGTAATCTTACCTATGACCTCACCATCAAATTTATCATTAGGAACTAAAATGATATCGTCTTCATTAATATTATCAACCCAACTAACCACATCAATATACATATCCCTGTAAGGAACAATAAATTTACCAAACCTATAATGACATAAATAGTTCCTTCTACCCAATAAACTTGCTATCTTAAGATCGTTCCCTTTCAAAATCTTTTTTAGATTAGGTATATCTTTTACTAAAATCTGATTCATCAACTGTTTTGTTTTGGTACTTATAATTGTCCTTCTACCCAATTCAAAAATAGGGATTAAATATGAAAAAGTCTTACCATATCCTGTCGGAGCTTCAGCAACTACTGTTTTATAACTACTTAGTAAATCATATATCTTTTCAGAAAACTCAGCTTGGTAAGATCTATAGTTATAATTTTTTATGATCTTAGGCAGATATTCATTTTCTATAAAATATTTTTGTATAACCATTATTAACTATTTATCTTGGCATACCTTTTGAATAATTCAATATCTTGGGAAGAGCTTTCAGCGACATCATATGTTATAAGTTCATTATTGAACAGTTCAGCAATCTGCATCTCAAATGGTAAATACTCACCTGTTCCCCTTAATTGGGAAGATATTGCCTGTAGGTTATTTTCACGAAAAATCTTTTTTAGTTTGAAATTATTGAGACAATATTCATAGACAAAAAACTTATCTTTCCCATTTTTCGCGGTTATCAATCTAAAATTTATAAAGAGTTTAGCCAAATCAGATACCCTATTCAAATGATATCTTATCACCCCATCATTCTCCTTATACAATAAACTTTCAAAAGCATACTGAATACTATTTGATTCCATCGATATAAATGCAGGTCTGCCAGATTCAACAAATTTATAGACATTATTAAATATTTCAAGATCATCAAGATTGTGAATAAAAAGCAAAGTGGGATCTATATCATTAATCATTCTAACAAATCTATTGGCATCTTTTATTACATCCTTTTCAATCTGAATAATATTGGAGTTAATATTCGCAACTGTATTATTAATTTTATTGGTTATATACAATATATTATAATTTTTATTTGCATTAAAATAATCGATTATTGAAGTTATAAAGGTAGTTTTGCCATGCCCATAAGGTGCTATTAAAAATGTTATCCCTTTTGATTGGTCAACAATATATTTCATTAATGTTTTATCAATACGATAATCTAAAAGATTTTTAAAAACTATGTTGCTATTAATTATCAATATCAAAAAGCTATTTTTCTCTTTATAAACATTTATTTTATATACCTTGTCACCAATAGTTTTATTTACAGTTACCACTCCATTACTAATCAAAAACTTTCTTTCATTTTCATCACAAACATCTTTAATTATTTCTAAAATAGAATTTCTACTGAATTTTTCAGTCTGAATCTTATCTACAACATTCCCTTTTTTAACTAATGGGACGCTCCCTTCTTTAATAAAAACCCTTTCTATTGTAGGATCATAGTTAAAAATAGCTTTAACCATATTCACAAAATTTGATCCATCAGCAA
>JAINCL010000045.1:0-4179 GCA_036574145.1 Deferribacterales bacterium
CTCATCATACCCCTAAGCTTTTTACCAACCTGTTCAATTTGATGATTCTCATCCTGTTTTGTTAATGCATTGAACACAGGTCTACCAGCTTTATTTTCAAGCATCCATTCCTTTGCAAATTCACCAGATTGAATCTGTCTAAGAACTTCTCGCATATTATCCTTAACTTGAGGATCAATTACCATAGGCCCCCTTGTCAAATCACCATATTGAGCCGTATTACTGATGGAATATCTCATATTAGAAATACCACCTTCATAAAGTAGATCCACAATCAATTTAACTTCATGCATACACTCAAAATATGCCATTTCTGGTGCATACCCAGCTTCAACAAGGGTTTCAAAACCGTATTTAATGAGCTGAACAAGACCACCACATAAAACCGCCTGTTCACCAAAGAGGTCAGTCTCTGTTTCTTCCCTAAAATTTGTCTCCAATACACCAGCCCTTGCACCGCCAATTGCTGCTGCGTAAGAGAGCGCCACCTCTTTGGAATCACCACTGTAATCATGTTCCACTGCTATAAGGCATGGCACACCACCACCGTCAACATATTCTGCTCTAACAAGATGACCAGGTCCCTTAGGAGCAATCATTATAACATTTACATTTGAGGGTGGAACTATCTGCCCAAAATGAATATTAAATCCATGTGCAAAAGCAAGATATGTCCCTTCTTTTATATATGGTGCAATCTCATTTCTATAAAGGTCTCCCTGAATCTCATCAGGTACAAGGATCATAATTACATCTGCCCATTTAGCAGCTTCTGATACCTCCATAACTTTTAATCCTGAGCTTTCTGCCTTCTTCCATGAGGGACCATTTTTTCTAACAGCCACAACCACATCAACTCCACTGTCCTTTAAATTATTAGAATGCCCATAACCTTGACTTCCATAACCAACAACTGCAACCTTCTTCTTCTTGATCAAATCAAGATTTGCATCTTTTTCATAATACACTTTCATCTAACTAATCCTCCTGGTTTTTTATATCTTGTTTAGTAAAGTCTGTCGTGGCTTTAGCACCCCTTGCGATAGCTATAGTACCACTTCTTATAATTTCTATAATACCATAAGGTTCCAAAACATTTACAATAGCATCAAGTTTGCTCTGGTCACCTGTTATTTCTACTACCAGAGATTCTTTAGTCATGTCAACAACTTTTCCTCTAAAAGTCTCTATAATACTCAAAATATCAGGTCTTGTCCTCTGAGTTGCATGCACCTTTAATAAAGCAAGCTCTCTCTCAACATGATCCACCTGGGTAACATCTCTAACTTTTATTGTATTAACAAGTTTACGAAGCTGTTTTATAATCTGTTCAATGATGTGATCATCACCTCGGGTCACAATGGTCATTATCGATATATTTTGATCCTCAGTGGCATTAACAGATAGACTTTCAATATTATATCCCCTACCGCTGAAAAGACCAGCTATCCTTGCAAGTACTCCAAACTTATTTTCTACAAGTACAGATATTATATGTCTCATAGTTACTTCTCCCCATATACCATTTCATTCAATGCCGCACCGGCAGGAACCATAGGATAAACATTCTCCTCACGATCAACATGAAAATCCATAAGTACAGGTTTATTTTTTATTTTCAATGATTCCCTCAGTACAGCCTCAACATCTGAAGGTTTATCAATTTTAAACCCTACCCACCCATAAGCATCAGCTAGTTTAACAAAATCTGGCTGACAGTCAAGACATGAGTAGGAATACCTCTTATTGTAAAAAAGATGCTGCCACTGTCTGATCATACCTAAAAATTTATTATTTAAAATAGCTACTTTTACAGGTACTCTATACTGTATTGCAGTACACATCTCCTGCATATTCATCAAGAAACTACCATCTCCAGCTATATCAAAAACCTCTTTATCAGGATTTGCCAGTTTAGCACCAATCGCTGCTGGAAAGCCAAAGCCCATAGTTCCCAACCCACCAGATGTAATAAACTGTCTAGGATATTTAAACTTATAAAATTGAGCAGCCCACATCTGATTCTGCCCAACTTCTGTTGTTATTATCGCTTCCCCATTTGTCACTTCGTATAACTTTTCAACCACAAATTGTGGTTTTATTACAATATTAGAATTTTTGTAGCTAAATGGTTTCTCATTATTCCAATACTCTATCTTCTTTAGCCATTCCTCTCTATCTTTTCTACTCTTCTCCCAATTAAAATCACCTATATAGGATAGAACTTGCTTCAATACAGTTTTACAATCACCAACAATCGGGATATCTACTTTTACATTTTTATCGATGGAAGTAGGATCTATATCGATTTGGGCTTTTTTGGCTCTCGGAGCATAACCATCTAATCGCCCTGTAGTCCTATCAGAAAATCTTGTACCTATGGCGATAATATAATCAGCCTCAGTCAATGTCATATTTGAAGCATAATTGCCATGCATACCTGCCCAACCAACCCAATTCTTATGAGGATTTGGGAATCCACCAATACCCATAAGTGATGATACCACAGGCAAGTTTATCGCTTCAACAAACTTTATAAGCTCCTCAGAAGCGTCACTAAATTTAACACCTCCACCGATTAAAACAACCGGCGCTTTAGCACTTTCGAGGAGTTTCAGCATTTTTTTAATCTGCATTGGATGACCTTCATAGGTGGGATTATACCCCAGCAACTTTACATCCCTACTACAAAAATTCTTCGATTTGGCAGCAATTACATCTTTTGGAAGGTCAACAAGCACTGGTCCAGGTCTACCCGTTTTTGCAAGATAAAAAGCCTCAGAAATTACCTGAGCCATATCATCCACATCTTTTACGAGATAACTATGTTTTACTATAGGTCTTGTTATACCAACTATATCAGCCTCTTGAAATGCATCCCCACCAATAAGATTGGTTGGAACTTGCCCGGTAAAAACTACCATAGGAACCGAATCTAAATATGCTGTGGCAATACCAGTTACAAGGTTAGTTGCCCCTGGACCACTTGTTCCAAAACAAACACCAACCTTACCAGTGGATCTTGCATATCCATCAGCTGCATGAACTCCACCCTGTTCATGTCTTGGTAATACATGAAGAATATCAGCATCGAATAGTTTATCATAAATGCTAAGTAATACACCACCTGGATAACCAAAAATTATATCCACGCCATGTTTTTTCAAACATTCCACCAAAATTTCTGCACCTGTCTTACTCATACAAACCCCATATGTTTAATCTAACTTAAAATTGTTTAATAATATATCACATTGATGAATAAATTTCAAGGGGCTAAATTATTTTTGTTGATTTATTTTAATATAATTATTATGATAAAATTAAAAAGGTAGGATGGTTTATGAAATCTTATAGAAAAGAGCTTTACTTCCATACCAAAAACAGATTTGAACTTATTAATATAACACATGAAGTACAAAATGCCATCAATGAAAGTGGCATAAAAGAAGGGTTATGTCTGGTAAACCCGATGCATATCACTGCATCAGTGTTTATCAATGATGATGAAACTGGGTTACACAATGATTTTAAGGTATGGTTAGAAAAACTTGCTCCACATGAACCTATATCTCAATATAGACACAACCTTACAGGTGAAGATAATGCCGCATCCCACCTCAAAAGACAGATAATGGGTAGAGAGGTAGTGGTAGCGATAACGAATGGTAGGTTAGATTTAGGGACATGGGAACAGATCTTTTATGGTGAATTTGATGGATGCCGTAAAAAACGAGTACTTATTAAAATAATAGGTGAATAATTTATGATATTACATATTACCCATAATGATCTTGATGGTGTCGGCTGCTCCATTTTAATAAAAAAATGTTACGACTTTGTGGAAACTTTCTATCTCAATTATGATGCAGTGGATAGTTTCATTCAAAATAACTACCATCGTTATAATCAGATAATCATAACAGATATATCGCCAAACGAGGAAACATTTAATTTTATAGAAAATCATCTGGAAATAGTATTTATAGATCACCATAAAACCTCTTTACACCTTAGTGACAGATATTTTGCCTTTATAGACACTACTAAATCAGCGACAATGCTCACCTATGAATGGCTCACACAATCAGGTTTTAACTTACAAAGTTATAAAGATTTGGTGGATTGCATAAATGATTTCGATATGTGGCACTTGAAGAGAGATGATAGCTTAAAAAT
>JAINCL010000046.1:0-5280 GCA_036574145.1 Deferribacterales bacterium
AGGCAATTTATAACCATCCCTTGAAAAAAACTTAATCCCGTTATCATAGTAAGGATTATGTGACGCAGAAATAACTATCCCAGCATCAGCTCTCAAGCTTCTTGTGATGAAAGATATGGCAGGGGTAGGTAACACACCAACCAATACAACATCCATACCCATTGAACATATCCCTGAAGCTATCGCATATTCAAACATATACGAAGATATTCTTGTATCCTTGCCTATAACAATCTTATGTTTTCTATCTCCATCTTTAAATAATTTGGCTGCAGCTTTCCCCAATTTCATTGCAAAATCTGGTGTCATAGGATAAACATTTGCCCTACCTCTTACACCATCTGTACCAAAATACTTTCTCATTTTTTTACCTCAACTTTAATTTTCTGGGGTTTTATACTAACCACTTCGACCCCTTCAGGCACTTTTATTTTAACAGGTATATCATATATCCCATATTTTGAAATAGTAGATAAATCTAAAAAAGGTTTAAGCTCCTCAATCTGATCAACTCCATCTGACCTACCTTTTACAACAATATCAACTGTTTTTTCCTGAAGCTTCATTTTACCCATCAGATCTTTCCTTATACCTTCCACAGAGACATCTATTCCAGAATACTCTTTTTGTACAATATTTTCAGTAATTTTGATCTCAACAACAACTTCATTGGGTGCAGTTCCACTTATAACATCATTCAACTTTAAACCTATCTTAGTTTTATAATTCTCCCCAAGATCAGAGATATTTATAGGTAGAGTTTCAATGGAATCTACTAACTTAATCTTCTTACCTACACCATAAGCTGTTACATGGTTAGGTGTAACAGAAACACCAAAAATTTTATATCCATTTTTAACCTCCCCTATAAAAGAGGGGACAACTTTAACCGTCTTTTTGACGACTTTATCGATGGTTATCTTTATATCCTGTGGTTCAACTCTAATTAATGAAATCCCCGATGGTAAAATAATGTCATTCGGCTTTATTCTATAAAGATACTCCCCACTTTTAAAATTTGATAGATCAATTACAACTCTAATATCATTAAATGTGAGATTTTTTAAAGTCATTTTTGGACCTTTAACAAGTACAGAAATTAGGTTTGTATCTGTAAAACCCTTAACTCCTTGAGGTTCATTGCTAAATTTAATTGGCACATAAAAGCTAACCTCCTGTTGCTCAGAGGTAACCACTATAAACCAAACAATAATAGCGATAATCACACTAATAATCTTTA
The DNA here is from genome assembly GCA_036574145.1 of Deferribacterales bacterium. Taxonomy (GTDB): domain Bacteria; phylum Chrysiogenota; class Deferribacteres; order Deferribacterales; family Calditerrivibrionaceae; genus Calditerrivibrio. The sequence goes on from JAINCL010000046.1 coordinate 1,241, forward strand.
AAAAAGTATTACTTAGAGTCATTAGTAGACTCCCCTTCATTATCTTGTATCTTCAAAATCGTTTTAAGAGTCTCCCTGAGTGTATCTGAATCCAGTTCAGATGTAAGATTACCTTTAAACGCCACAGTGATTGTTCCTCTCTCTTCACTTACAACAATACAAACAGCATCGGTTTCCTCAGTAATACCTATAGCTGCCCTATGCCTTGTTCCAAACTTGGGATCGATATCTAACCTTTTTGTCAAAGGTAAAATTGCACCGGCGTAGACGATCCTACCACCAATAACCACTACAGCACCATCGTGCAATGGTGAATGAGGTATAAATATAGAGACAAGAATATTTTTATTCAATTCTGAATTTAATGTATTTCCAATCTGAATATAAGGCAAAAGATCTATATCCCTCTGAATAACTATGAGAGCCCCAATCTGTTTATTAGCAAGTAGTGTAGTAGCCTTTACAATCTCATCTATAGTATTATTTGTTATATTATTTGTTTTATTAAAAACCTTAGCGTCACCTATAACCGCAAGACCTCTTCTAATCTCAGGCTGAAATAGTATAATAATAGATAAAAACAGATAACCTGTAAGGTTATTTAAAACCCAACTTGTAGCTCTAAACCCCAACATATTGGAAACAGAAGCAAGCACCAAAATGATAATTACACCAAAGGTCATCTTTAATGCCAATGTACCTTTAATCAAGATAAAAACACGATAGATTAAAAACGCAATAATCACTATATCTATTATATCAATAATACCTATCGACTTAAAGAACTCAACCATCAGACCTTTACCCTATTATAAAAATTAAATATCTTAATCAAGTCAACTGTTTCATCAATATCATGGGCTCTGATAATATCAGCACCATTCATTAAAGCCATTACCTCCACAGCTATAGTCCCAGCTAATCTCTCCTCAACAGGCTTATTTAAAAGATTCCCAACCATAGATTTCCTGGAAAGACCAACAAGTAAAGGAGTGTTAAAAGATTTAAACTCTTTTAAATATTTTAGGAGAATATAATTATGCTCCAGATTCTTACCAAAACCGAAGCCCGGATCTATAATTATACTCTTCTCATCTACACCAGCATTTAAAGCCTTTTCAATCGATTTATAAATACTCAACTTTACCTCTTCTAAAAGATTCTCATAATATGGACTTAATTGCATGGTTTTAGGTTCACCTTTCATGTGCATAACCACCACAGCTGCTCCGTAGTCTGCACAAACTTTAGCCATATCAGCATCGTAATTAAGACCATAAATATCGTTTATAATTTTAGCACCTTTTCTCAAAACCTTTTCAGCCACAACGCTTTTATAGGTATCCACCGATACAATAAATCCCATCCCCACAGCCAACTCCACTGCTGGTAAAACTCTTTTCAACTCTTCTTCAGGCTCAACCGATTCAGAACCTGGTCTGGTCGATTCACCACCTATATCTATAATATTTATACCCAATTCTTTCAATCTAATAAGATACCTTTCAATCTCTTTTAAATCATTAAATTTTCCACCATCACTAAAAGAATCGGGCGTAACATTTAAAATAGGCATAAAAAGTTTATCAGTTAGATCTATTATATCATCACCTATCTTTAATTGAACTCTCCCTACATTTCTTAAAAGAGTTTCCAACTCCTCTGCAATCCCCTTTAAACTATATGGCTGAATCTTTAATCTGTCCACAAGCTTTTTAAATCCATCTTTATTACCTGAAATTAATACATCAGTTTTATCTACTTTGCATTCAATAGTACCAATATGAACTACGGCGTCGATTCCTGATGCAATCGCCTCCTGTTTTATGATATTGGCCGCAGCAGGCATGATCGATCTTAATTTTACATTAATGGGCAAACCCTTATCTGCTATCTTTTTAGCATAAGGGTGTGCCCCAATCATGTCGATCTCATATTCCAGTCTTTCTTTATCTGCTACGATAAAATCTATTAACATATCAAGCAGTAGCCACCTCAGGTTTATGCATCTCTATAAGTTCATCAATATCTTTACTCTCAATAGTCTCTTTCTCAAGCAATAATTCAGCCATAGCATGAAGAAGATTGATATTTTTATTTAATATATCTTTTGCAGTTGAATAAGCACCTAAAACAATATTTAATATCTCCTGATCGATTATTTCTGCCGTTTTCTCACTATAGTTTTTATGGGTTGCAAGCTCCTTCCCTAAAAAGATAGCTTCATCTTTTTTACCAAATGCAACTGGTCCTATTACAGAACTCATACCCCATGAACAAACCATATTTCTTGCTATCTCTGTAGCTCTTTCTATATCATTACCGGCACCTGTACTTATCTTGTTAAATACAACCTCTTCGGCAGCTCTACCTCCCATTAGAACTGCAAGTCTATCTAAAAGATACTCTTTTGTATACAGATACTTATCATCCTTTGGTAACTGTTGAGTTACACCCAATGCCATACCTCTCGGGATAATACTAACCTTATGCACTGGATCGGCATGGGGAGAAAATCGAGCAACAATTGCATGCCCCGCCTCATGATAGGCTGTAACCTTCTTCTCATCTTCAGATATTGCAACGCTTCTGCGCTCTTTACCCATGATAACTTTATCTTTAGCCTCTTCAAAATCATCCATGTTAACCTTTTCTTTATTCTTTCTTGCCGCAAGAAGTGCCGCTTCATTCACAAGATTGGCAAGTTCTGCGCCAGCAAATCCTGGTGTGCTTTTGGCGATAACCTCAAGATCTACATCTTCACCAAGTGGAACTTTAGCAGCATGAACCTTTAAAATTTCAAGTCTTCCTTTTACATCTGGTCTTGGAACCACAACCTGTCTATCGAATCTACCTGGTCTGAGTAATGCAGGATCCAATACATCAGGTCTATTGGTCGCAGCAATGAGTATTACCCCTTCCGTTGATTCAAAGCCATCCATTTCCACCAATAGTTGGTTCAATGTCTGCTCCCTTTCATCATGACCACCACCGAGCCCAGCTCCTCTATGTCTACCAACAGCATCTATCTCATCTATAAATATAATACACGGCGCATTCTTCTTACCCTGCTCAAAAAGATCTCTAACCCTCGAAGCACCTACCCCAACAAACATCTCAACAAAGTCTGAACCACTTATACTGAAAAATGGTACCCCTGCCTCACCAGCAACAGCTTTTGCCAATAATGTCTTACCTGTTCCTGGAGGTCCCACCAGTAAAACCCCTTTAGGTATTTTACCACCCAAACGCTGAAATTTATGAGGATCTTTTAGAAACTCAATAATCTCCACCAATTCCTCTTTTGCTTCGTCACAGCCAGCAACATCCTTAAATGTTACTTTACGTTGATCAGGAGTCAAAAGTTTTGCTCTACTTTTACCAAATGTAAACGCTTTACCACCCCCTTGCATCTGACGCATAAAGAATATCCATATCGCTATCAAAAGTATCATCGGAAGCCATGAAATAAGAACCTGCATATACCATGGATTTTGATCGGGTGGTTTCGCAAATATCTTAACATTACGCTCAGTTAAAAAATTAACAAGATTTGGATCCTCAGGAGCATATGCTTCAAAGCTTTCATTACTCTTTTTATATTCACCTATTATAAATTTCTCTTTAATAACTACTGATTTAACATTATCATTTTTTACCTCTTCCAAAAATTCGGTATAAGATATCTTTTTCTTCACACCCTGGCTTGTATTAAATGTATTAAACATAACAACCATTATCAAACCGATCACTAACCACAACGCTATATTTTTATAAAAATTATCTCTCATTCGTCCCCCTAATTATTTATCGTTAACTTGCATATATCTTTTAGATTTCTATAGTAACCGTTATAATCTAAGCCATACCCAACTACAAACTCATCAGGTATTGTAAACCCACAGTAATCTGGATTTATATCCGCTAATCTTCTTGATGGTTTATCAAGCAAAGCACAGACCTTTAGACTATTCGGATTTCTCACCATTAATAATCTTTTCAAATAATTTATTGTAAGTCCAGTATCTATAATATCTTCA
>JAINCL010000047.1:0-7957 GCA_036574145.1 Deferribacterales bacterium
CTATTCGATACAGATCCATTGAAAATCAGGGCTAAAGCCTACGATCTTGTTCTGAATGGCTCTGAGGTAGGTGGTGGAAGTATAAGGATACATAGAAGTGATATTCAGGAGAAGATGTTTAATATTCTTGGTTTAACCAAAGAGGAGTGCGACCTTAAATTCGGATTCTTTATTGAAGCACTGAAATATGGTACACCACCCCATGGTGGTATAGCTTTTGGTGTTGATAGAATAGCTGCAATACTTGCAGGTGCAGATTCAATAAGAGACGTTATCGCTTTCCCAAAAACACAGAAAGCTACAGATTTGATGTGTGATGCACCAAATATTGTTGATCCAAAACAATTAAAAGAGTTAAGTATTAAACTTGATATTCTAGGACATAATAAATAAATAATAGGAAAGTTACGACTTGACAAATTAGATTTTTGATGTTATTCAAAAGTCATTGATAAATAAATAAATGCGCCCTTAGCTCAACTGGATAGAGCATCTGACTACGGATCAGAAGGTTGTGGGTTCGACTCCTGCAGGGCGCGTTTTTTATATCATTATGGGGGCTATCATGTAAAGATTTTTGCTGATAATCTTTACCATATTCTTATTCTATTCACTTTCCTATGCTAATCATTATTATGTTATAGAAGCTGAAGGTGTATCTTGTATGCGTAAAGATGGTGAAAATGAAAAAACCGTTGAGTCAGCTATATCTGATGCCAGAAAAAATGCCATTTACAAAGTAATCAATTATACAAAAAAAGTTACCAGTGAAAATATCCAGTTAAATAAAATATCAGATATTGAAACAATAATCATATCAAAAAGCGGTAGTTGGGATAGAGAACCTGTAATAACAGGAGATTGTTATAAAGCAAAAGGGAAGTTTGCGGTCAATATCTTCAATACCAACGATAATCATCTTTTTTGTAAAAATAAAGAGATAAATAATTATCTTTATATAGATATTCTTACAAATAAAGAACAGTATAAAAATGGTGACAATGTAAAGCTTTATTTAAAATCCAACAAACCGTTTTATGGTATATTTTTTTATAAAGATTCCACCCAGAAAATCTTTCAGATCCTACCCAATAAATTCAGGGAAACTAATCTTTTTGATGATTATACTATATATGAAATACCAACCGATGAAGACAGATTAAAGATAATAGTTGATAAAAATTCAACCGAAGAATATTTTTATATATTTGGTAGTACAAAAAAGTTGAAAGTAAAAGATCAGATTTCATCCAGCTATATAATGGATGAAGAGGAGTTCATCTCAAAAATACTTGATATAGATCTGAAAACTGATAACCCTTATCAGATTGAAGAAATATTTTTTAAAAAGATCCCTGTGAAACTTAAAGATTAAATTATAGGCGAGAAAACCCTACAGATCCCATAAAAAACTCTTTTGTAAGATGGGAGATTCTCGACATCTTGTATAGTTATCTCCCTTGCAATATCCATATAATGTAAAGCAAGATTTTCAACATAGTCTGCAAATTTTTCAGAGTATATAAGTAGATTAACTTCAAAATTTAGTTTCATACTTCTATTATCCATATTGGCTGTACCAACTGATACCACCGAATGATCAAATAGGATAAGTTTTGAATGTAACATATACTTCGTCTCATATATTTTGACCCCAGCTTCCAATAATTCATCATAATATGATCTACCAGCAGCTCCCACAATGGGATGATTATTCTTACCAGGAACTATTATTTTTACTTTTTTACCTAATCTTGAAATATTTTTTAACATATTTATTACAGTTTCATCAGGCACAAGATATGGGGTTATAATAGTAATCTCCTTTTCCACCCTACAAAGTAGTGATAACAACGATTCATATATGAAATTTATATCCTGTTCAGGACCAGAAGGTATAACATGGGCAGCATAACCACCTTTCACATCATAGTCGATATCTGAAGAAAGCAAACTAGTTAGATCTTCTTTAACAGTGTAATACCAGTCCTCACAAAAAATATTTTCCATCTCCCTAACAACACTACCAGAAAATCTAACATGACAATCTATCCATTCATCCATACCTGAATATTTACCCAGATACTCATTACCGATATTGATTCCACCAGTATAGCATACCTTACCATCTATAATTACAATCTTTCTATGATTTCTAAAATTCACCATAGAAAATGTTTTAAAGCTATCCGGTGAGTGAAAAAAAGCGATTTTACCGCCACAGCTTATAAATTTTTTAAGCATTTTTCCTCTTATAATTCCAAGAGATCCAACCCAATCGAGAAGAATATAAACTTTGACTCCATTTTTAGCTTTATGACTTAAAAGGTTTATAAAAAACTCTCCAGTTTCATCATTTCTAATTATGTAGTACTCCACAAAAATATATTTTTCAGCATTTAAAATATCTTTTGATAATTTAGAAAATTTTATGGCAGCATTTTCCAACAGTTCTAACTCAGTTATAAGGAGAGGTTGATTTTTTGTGATAGTGGTTACAATATTACAATAATAATTAACTTCTGCTTTACTTAATTTGGGATAATCTTTAGGAAATTTGACCCCCTTTTTTAAATTTATATCAAGTATCCTTTTAATTCTTGGATTACCTATTATGATATAAGCTAAAATCCCGATAACAGGTATAAATATAAGAGTTAAAACCCATGCAAATGTAGCCCTTGCCTCTTTTCTTCCAGACAATATGATTAAAATTAAAAAGATAGCCACAATATTCAGTATATATTCGATTATTAACAGGATCTTCATCGATTGAAATTCTTACCCTGATAAAGGTTATTTTCTAACATATAATCATTTAATTTCGATAGGAAAAGATTTTTAGATAATGGCCATTTAGGTTCTATAACCATATCTCGTGGGGCATCCCCAACTAACCTTGCAACTATTATATCATTTTTAAAATATGTTAAAGCATCAGCCACAATCTTTATATATTCATCTTCTGTTAAAATATGAAATGGATTATTAAAAAATATCTCCGATAGCTTAGTTCCTTTTACTATATGTAAATGATGGAACTTAACTGAGTGTATAGGTAGCTTACTTACTCTTTTTACCGTCTCCATCATCATGTTATTATCCTCATATGGTAATCCGAAGATAAGATGGACAGTGATTTTTAAACCATACTCCACCGTCTTATCCACTGCCTCTAAAAAATCCTCATATGTATGACCTCTATTAATAAACTTTAATGTTTCATTATGGGCAGACTGTAAACCGTATTCCATAAATATATCATATCTATTTGTTAATTCTGAGAGTCTTTTTAATTTATTATCATTTATTACATCTGGTCTTGTCCCTATATGAATCCCCACTATTCTTTCATCTATTAAAACATCATCTAAAACCCTAAAAAATGTTTCATCCGAGCAATATGTATTTGAATATGACTGTAGATAGATTATGAATCGTTCTATACCTTTTTTTAAAAGCCTATCAATACCATTTCTTACCTGCTCCTTTATATCATCTCCAGTGGTAAAAACAAATGATGAGTTATCACAATATATGCATCCACCCTCCCCTTTTGTGCCATCTCTATTGGGACAGGTAAAACCAGCATCAACAGCCACCTTTGATACTTTACATCCAAATTTTGTCTTTAAATATCTACTTAATGTAAAATAGTTCATAAATTTTTCTTGTAATTATCTAAATAATATTCTAAATAATCAAATAATGCAATAAAAATGAGAGGTTTTTATGGCTATTAAAAAAGAATTGTTAGATATACTTGCCTGCCCAAAATGTAAAGGTGATATTAGATTATCCAGAGATGAAAAGGGATTAATATGCGACAATTGTAAATTGGTTTACGAGATTAAAGATGATATCCCTATAATGCTTATAGATGAAGCCAAAAAAGTTGAAAACACTGATGAATTGTGATAATGTCACATATGTTACTGGAGTATCTCGATAAACTTACAAAAACAAAAATAATTGTAATAGGCGACGTAATGCTTGATATATTTGTCTATGGTGATGTATCAAGAATATCACCAGAAGCCCCTGTACCAGTTGTTAATGTTAAACATGAGAAAAAGATCCCCGGTGGAGCAGCAAATGTAGCTCTGAATCTAAGTGAACTTGGTATCAAAACATCATTGATAGGTTTAATCGGCAATGACGAAGATGGCAAATTTCTTGAAAACTATTTAAATAATCATGATATATCTACTTTTTTGCTCACCGATGGCAGACCCACCACTTTAAAAACAAGAATAATAGCCAATAACCAGCAGGTGGTTAGAATTGACAGAGAAGTTGCACACCATCTAACAGATAAAAAGATTGATAAAGTGATTGAATTTGTTAAAAAACATATCGATGATTTTGATGGAATAATTATATCTGATTATAACAAAGGTGTGATAACTAAAAAGCTCGTTAAAAGATTATCGGATCTCTGCTTTGAAAATAATAAAATAATAACCGTTGATCCAAAGCCTGAAAACTTTTTCTATTATAAAGGGGTAACTACCCTGACCCCAAATAATAAAGAGGCATCTGCTGCAACAGGTATAAATATAAAAGATGAAAATTCTTTATTAAAATGTGGCAAGTACATCTTAAATAAATTAAAATCTAAATCCTTAGTTATTACAAGAGGTCCCAAAGGGATGACAATATTTGAAGAAAATAATACTGAAACCCTCCCAGCATTAGCCAAAGAGGTGTATGATGTTACAGGAGCTGGTGACACGGTAATATCTATTTTGACTGCCGGTTTATCTGCCGGTATATCTTTAAGGGAATCAGCTATAATCTCCAATATAGCAGCTGGTATAGTTGTGGGTAAAATTGGGACTGCAACCGTATCATATGATGAATTAAAAGAAGGTATTAAAGAATATATTCAAAGGAATAAAATTTCATAAAAGGAGATTGGATGGAGATCCTTACCGCTGAACAGATGTCCCTTGCAGATAAACTCACCATAGAAAATTTACATATACCTTCCATCGTTTTAATGGAAAATGCTGCTATAGCATCCACTGATATTATAGTAAACCTTTTTGATAGGTCCAAAAAAATTGCCATTATAGTAGGTTCAGGTAATAATGGTGGCGATGGTTTGGCAATTGGAAGACATCTATTTAACAAAGGTTATGATATTAAAATATTTCTGGTTGAAAGCACTGAAAAATTTTCACATGATGCCAAAATAAATTACGATATTATAAAAAAATTCCCAATAAAAATAGAAGATTATACCTGCTTTAATCCATTAGATTTTGATGTTATAATCGATGCTATTTTTGGCACTGGTCTGAACAGACCATTATTTGGAAAATATGCTGAAATCGTAGATAAGATAAATGGGTCAAATAGAACTATTATCGCAGTAGATATCCCAAGTGGTCTTTCAGGAAACACCAATAATATTCTTGGTATTAATATTAAAGCAGATTTTACAATAACCTTTTGTCGTAAAAAGATACCACATATACTATACCCTGCTAAAGCCTATTGTGGAAAAATATTTAGAGTGGATATTTCAATCCCAAATTTCATTATGAGCGATGTTTCACCTTACATGTATGAATTAAATATCGAGACACTTCCATTACTCAAAAAAAGAGATCCCAACTCACATAAAGGTCATTATGGGCATGCAGTGATCATAGGTGGATCCTATGGGAAATCTGGTGCTGTTATATTATCAACAAAAGCTGCTTTAAGAACAGGGGTTGGTTTGATAACAGCCATAATTCCAGAAAAAATATCGTCACCTTTCTCATCAAATATCCCGGAAGCTATGTATCTTCCACTTGAAAATGATGGTTATCTATCATCTAATAATTTTCAGGATATAGCAACTTTCTGTACTGATAAGAATGTAATAGCAATAGGACCAGGTCTTGGTAAAAATGAGGATATTAAAACATTGTTAACAGATATAATAAATGCTACAGACAAAATACCACTTGTTATAGATGCTGATGGTATAAACAATCTTTCTGAAGAAAGCTTAGAAAAATTATGTTACAGAACCATTATAACTCCCCATATTGGAGAATTTTCCCGACTTTTAGGAAAACCTAAAGAAGAGATATTGTCTAACATCTTACAAATATCCCGCGATTTTGCTTTGCAATATGGTATTGTATTGGTTTTAAAAAGCTCTAATACAATTATAGCTACACCATCCGGTGATCTCTTTTTATATGAAGGTGGTGTCCCTGCCCTTGCTAAAGGCGGAAGTGGTGATTGTCTTACCGGAATAATAACTTCATTTGTGGCTCAAGGGTACTCATTAGAAGATGCTGCAAAGTTAGGAACATATCTTTTGGGAGCAACAGCAAAAGAACAATCAAAAAAAATAAATGAGCATTCAATCTTAACAACAGACATTATAGAAGGTATAACGGATACACTAAATGACATTACTGATAAACAGTATAGATGAACTAAAAAAATTTATTATAAACAATAAAAATAGGTTTTACAAAAAAAAGATAATATTGAATGGTGATCTCGGCTCAGGGAAAACCACATTTGTTAAGATACTTGGAGAGATATTAGGCTTTAAAGATATATATAGTCCAACATTCACAATAATGAATATTTATAAAAATAATTCTGATGAAATGATTCACTGCGATTTATATAGAATAAATTCATTAATTGAACTTGAAAACATCGGCTTTTTTGATTATATTGATACAGATAATACAATTTGTATTGAATGGGGCTCAAAATTAAATATAGAAAATTACATTGATGATTATATAGAGATATTTTTTGAAAAGGTTGATGAATATAAACGTAAATTAACTATAAATGAAACGAGGAGATAATTATGGAACCAACCTATTGCCCTTATTGTGGCGAAGATGCACTTGAAGAACTTGACCCCACAGAATTAGTTGTTGATAATCAAAGGTGGATTATCTATCATTATGAATGTGCTGTTTGTAATGAAGTGTTTGATAAAATATATATTGATGACAATGTAGATGAATTACTTATTGATAATGAAGAGGATGATAAGGAGAAGCTCTGGAGTTAGTTGGTATGATCTCAAATGACAACGAGTCTAAAAAAATAAATATCATCAAAGAATGTTTAGAAGATATTACCCTATTTTTATCTGAGATAGAAAAACTTACATATGAAATCATTTCGGCGGAATTAAATAATAATGAAGAGAAACTTAACTATCTAAAATATAAATTAAGAATTTTAGAAAATTATGTTGATATTTTGAATAAACAGTTAAAAGATGAGATAAAACAAGCCAATGATAAAAAGATAACTTATTCTTAAAGGAGTATAATATGGATTTAAACGAATTACCTACACGAATTTCCCCTGAAGAGTACGAAACCCCAATATATAAAAACTGGGAGGCAAAGAAATATTTTCACGCAGATGAAAACTCCACTGCCCCCCCCTATTCCATCGTCATCCCACCACCCAATGTAACAGGATCGCTACATATGGGCCATGCTCTAAATAACACTTTACAGGATATTTTGATAAGATATCATAAATTAAATGGCTATGAAGCGATGTGGATTCCGGGAACTGACCATGCAGGTATAGCTACCCAAAATGTTGTGGAAAAGATGATTCATCAAGAGGGATTAACAAGACACGATTTAGGTCGAGATAAATTTATTGAAAGGGTCTGGAAATGGAAAGAGGAATCTGGTGGAACCATCATCAAACAATTAAAAAGATTAGGTGCAGCATGCGATTGGGATAGAGAAAGATTTACTATGGATGAAGGATTATCGAAGGCCGTGAGAATAGTTTTTGTAACATTATACAAAGAAGGCCTTATCTATCAATCCAACTATATAGTAAATTGGTGTCCAAGATGCCACACTGCATTAAGTGATCTTGAAGTGGAACATGAGGAGAAAGAGGGTGCCATATATGAGATAAAATACCCGATAAAAGGTACTGATGAGTATAT
>JAINCL010000048.1:0-12619 GCA_036574145.1 Deferribacterales bacterium
ATCTCAGGATATGGATACAATGAGAAGTGCTGTATTCCCTGGTGTAATTAAAAGTATCATAACCAAGTATAGGCGTGGGTTCAAACATCAAAAATTATTTGAGATAGCAAATGTACATGAAGTAGATAGTTCTAATATTTTACCAAAAGAGAAATGTAAAGTATGTTTTGCAGTGTTGGGGAGCTATTTTAAATCTAACTGGATAGGTAAAGTTGAGGCTGATAATTTCTATTATTTAAAGGGCGTAGCGGAACAGGTTTTGAAATTATTTACTGATAATTATGATTTTGTAAGGAGTAATGAAAAGTTTTTCCATACAGGGAAGTCAGCTGATATATTAGTAAATGGTGTTAAAATTGGTTATATAGGTGAACTACATCCAGAATACTACGATTATCTTGATATTGATGAAAAGCTTTATATAGCTGAAATAGATTTGAGTCTACTCATGGAAAAAGGTGATAAAGGATTGCCGCAATATAGAAAGATATCTCAATACCCATATGTATATAAAGATATCTCATTGATAGTTGACAGAAATACCGAAGCTAAATTGATATACAACAGTATAAAAGTTTTTAGCGATTTGATTAAAGATGTGGAGTTATTTGATATCTATTCTGGTGAAAAGATCGGTGAAGATAAGATAAGTATGACTTTCAGAATCTATTTTAACGATTTGAACAAGACATTGACAGATGAAGAGACTAATAAAATTGTAGGTAGTATTATTGATGACCTTTCTAAGAGGTATGGGGCTACCCTAAGATAATATCGATATTGACATAATATGAAATATATATTAAATTAAAAATATGGAAGAATTGATAGATATACTGAGTAGTAAAATAGATAAAATTTTAGAAGAAAATGAATCTCTAAAGAGGTATATTAAGAATTTAGAGGATGAAAAAGAGGTAATAAAACAGGAGAGAGATAAACTCGTAAGGGAACGTGAGCAGGTAATGGAGAAAATTGAAAGCCTTGTTAAAAGGCTTTAGAGGTGTAATTTGGCTACAAATGAAGTTTACGTATATGGAAATAAATATAAAGTAATATCTGAAGACTACGAATTAGTGAAAGATGCAGCTATGTACGTGGAAAAAACTATGAAAGAATTTGAGAAAAGTGCAAATGTACTAACGACTTCTAAATTGGCTGTTATGGCTGCTATCAAGATAGCTGCAGAGTATTATGAAGTATTAAAAAGATATAATAGATGTGAAGAGAAGCTCCAGGAGTTGGTCAATAAGCTAAATTGATACCCTGCGGGATTCGTGTTTGTAAGTAAGTTTGGAGCCAACACCTCGAAAAAAAAGGATGATTCGTGCTGTGGTGTGCAAGCCTGCCATGTAGCAGGAAGCCTAAAGCAGCAGTGATTCCCAAAAAGTACCTGGTTAGCCAGGGCTTTAAACTGATCTTGCTCACGGTCTCGCGGGGTATTTTATGAGGCTAATCGAATTAGTAAAACCTAAAAGTTATGATGAGTTTGTTGGGCAATGGGATATACTTAAAGGTAATAAGTATAGGTCTATATTTAATGGTAATTTTGATATATTAATACTCTACGGACCTACAGGTACTGGTAAAAGCTCCTTTGCAAGATTGTTGGGTGATTACTTATCTGCTCCGTTTTATCCACTTCATGCCTCTAATACCGGGAATAGCGAAATTAAAAAAATAATGGATACTGCTAAAAAAACTGGTAGTATTCCGGTTATCTTCATCGATGAGATCCATCGATTTTCTAAAACACAGCAGGATTTATTACTTGATGTGGTGGATGAAAAGTATGCAAAAATAATTGGAGCATCAACAGAAAATCCATTTTTTGCGTTAACCCAGGCGTTAAGGTCACGAAGCTACTTTATAAAATTCAATCCTTTAAATGAAGAAGAGCTAAAAACAATCGGTAAAAAGGGGGTTTTAAAGTATTGTGAGCTTAAAAGATTAAGAGGTGTTGTGAATGAAGAAGAGGTTATAAATCTCGGGGTATCTCTTGCAAAAGGTGATGGACGGAAACTGATTAATTTCATTGAAGCATCTTTTGATGCTGGTGAAATTAATGACGGTATGATTATGGGCGATCTTGGGGTGGCTGAGCTGATTTTTGGCGAGAGGTATAATACAGATATACATTATGATCTACTCTCAGCAATGATTAAAAGCATACGGGGAAGTGATCCGGATGCTGCCCTTGTATGGTGTTTTAAACTTTTGAAATCAGGGGTTGATCCTAAGGTGATTTTTAGGCGACTTGCCATATCTGTATCGGAAGATATAGGGAATGCTTTTCCTGATGCAGCATATGTTGTGAATGCACTCTGGGAAATTTTTGATAAAGTTGGTATGCCTGAAGGGGAGATTATTATATCACAAGTGGTAACTTTTTTAGCATCTTGTCCTAAGAGTAACAGTAGTTATTTAGCATGTAAAGAGGTGAAAAGGTATTTGAATGAACATGATCCTGAGGTGCCTATTAATATTGTGAATAATGCAAAAGGGTACAAATATCCTTTTGACCATGGTAATTTTGTTATGCAAAACTATTTTTCAGAAAATAAGCAGTTTTATAAACCATCTGAATATGGTTTTGAAAAGAAGATTAAAGAAAGATTAAAGAATTTATGGGGAGATGTTAAGCATTACAATGGATAAAGATCAGATAAGGAGGTGTATGCTCGACAAGAGGAGAATGTTGGATATTGAGTATGTAAATAATTGTAGTAATAAAGTGAAGGATTATTTCATAGATCTTTTTGAAATGAAAGAAAAATTTTTGTTATATGTAGATATTAATAAAGAAATTAGAACAAAAGATATAATCGATTATCTCTATAAAAAAGGGAAAGAGGTATATCTTCCTAAATATAATGGAGAGAGTTTTGATGCTGTTTTGTATGAAGGGGAGAAAAAGATGATAAAAGGTAATTATGGCATTATGGAGCCTGCTGGGGATGTTAAAGGAGACAGATTTGATATAATTGCGATACCAGGGGTTGCTTTTGATGAAAATTTTTATAGGTTAGGTATGGGTAAGGGATTTTATGACCGTATGTTGAAGAGATTTGTTGGTTTGAAGGTGGGTTTGGCTTACCAATTTCAAATTATGAAGTCGTTACCATTCGATGATTGGGATGAAAAAATGGATATGATTATTACAGAAGATAAAATATACAGGAGGCAGATATGACTGCGATATATATTATAGTTGGTTTAATTGCTGGGATTATAGCTGGTTATTTCATTGGTGTTCAGCTACAAAAGAAAAAACAGGCAGATGAAAATCTTAGACTTAATAAGTCTGCAGATGAAATTTTGCAGAGAGCAAAAAGAGAAGCTGATGAGATTGTAAAAGATGCTAAGATTGAGGCAAAGGATATTATTTTTAAGGCAAAACAGGAAGCTGAAAAGGAGATGAAAGAGAGGAGAAAAGAGTTACAACTGGTTGAAAAAAGATTATTAACAAAAGAGGAATCGATCGATAAAAAGCTTGAGTTGATCGAAAAGAAAGAGGAGTTAATAAACAAAAAAGAAGAGGAGTTCGATAGAAAACTACATGAGGTTGAGGCTCAAAAGTTGGAGGCTGAAAACCTGAAGCTTAGGATGCTTGCAGAGATTGAAAAGGTGGCAAGTATGACCAAAGAGGAGGCTAAATCATATCTGATATCGATGATGGAAGCGGAGGCAAAACAGGATGCTGCCAGAATTGTTAGAGAGATAGAGGAGGAGGCAAAGAGGGAGGCTGAGAAGAAGGCTAAAGAAATTGTTGCCACTGCTGTTCAAAGATGTGCCTCTGAGTATGTTGGGGAGATTGCAGTGTCTATTGTTAATCTACCAAGTGATGAGATGAAGGGTAGAATTATTGGTAGAGAGGGTAGAAACATTAGAACATTTGATAGTATAACAGGGGTAGATATAATAGTTGATGATACACCAGAGGCAGTTATTTTGTCTTCTTATGACCCATATAGAAGAGAAATTGCGAAAATGACCCTTGAAAAATTAATTGCAGATGGAAGGATTCACCCAACAAGAATTGAAGAAGTATACGAAAAGAGTAAAGAGGAGCTTGAAAAACATATATTGGAAGTTGGTGAAGAAGCAGCTTTTAGACTTGGACTTCACAATATACACAATGATCTATTAAAGCTTATTGGTCGATTAAAATATAGAACCAGTTATGGGCAAAATGTATTGGCTCATTCAATTGAAGTGGCTAAGATTGCTGGTATAATGGCGGCTGAACTCGGACTAAATGAAAAGATGGCTAAAAGGATGGGGTTATTGCATGATATAGGTAAAGCAATCGATTACGAAAATGAAGGTTCCCATACAAGTATAGGTGTGGAGATTGTCAAAAAATATAACGAAGATCCAAGAATAGTAAACGCTATCCTTTCTCACCATGGAGAAGAAGAATTTAAATATGTGGAATCTGTATTAATCCAGGCTGCAGATGCTATATCTGCATCAAGACCTGGTGCAAGGAGGGAAGTACTGGAAGCATATATCAAGAGACTTGAGAAGCTTGAGGAGATTGCGAAAGGTTTTGAAGGGGTTAGTAAAACTTATGCTATACAGGCAGGTAGAGAGGTTAGAATTATTGTAGAACCTGATGTAATAAGTGATGATAGGATGTATACACTTGCGAAGGATATTGCTAAAAAGATTGAAGAGGAGCTTACTTACCCAGGACAGATTAAAGTTTCTGTAATTAGAGAATCAAGATCAGTAGAGTATGCAAGATAATTCTAGGAAACATTTAAATATAATTTTTCTGGGGGATATTGTAGGTAGGTTGGGTAGAAATTTGTTAAAAGAGCATCTAACAGAGATGAGATGTCAGCTTAATGCTGATCTCATCTTTGTGAATGGGGAGAATGCTTCTTCTGGATTTGGGATTACTAAAAAAAATTATGAAGAGTTGATTTCATTGGGTATCGATGGTGTAACTTCCGGAAATCATGTTTGGGATAAAAAGGGGCTGGAAAAGGATATACAGTTATGTGATAGATTGATAAGACCATATAATTTTCCACCTGAACAACCTGGTCAAGGTTATCTTATTCTTGAGATTTATGGTGTCAAAGTTGCTTTGCTAAATCTTATAGGTAGAGTTTTTATGGGCAATGTTATCGATTGCCCATTCAGGAGTTTTGATAGATTTTACAATAGTATGGAAACTGATCTAATCATAGTGGATTTTCATGCTGAGGCAACAAGTGAGAAGGTTGCTTTTGGTAACTATGTTGATGGTAGAGCTACAGCTGTTGTGGGTACCCATACCCATGTTCAAACCAATGATGATAGGATTTTACCTAAAGGTACATTTTATATAACAGATTTAGGTATGTGTGGAAGTTTGGATTCTGTAATTGGAATAAAATCTGAGATTGCTATTAAGAAGTTACTTACCGGGATGCCTGAGAAGTTTGATGTAGAGCTTGAAGGGAGGGGGATTATTAACGGTGTTTTCTTGCAATGTGATTTGGAAAGTGGAAAAATAATCGATTATAAGAAAATATACAGGATAGTGGGAGTTTGATATGGATTTAAAAAAAGAGATAAAAAAGCTTGCTAAAGAACGGGATGCGATAATATTGTCTCACAATTATCAGATTGACGATATTCAAGAGATTGCTGATTTTACTGGAGATTCGCTTGGATTAAGTATAGAAGCATCTAAAGTGAGCAATAAGGTGATAGTTTTCTGTGGTGTTCATTTTATGGCAGAAACAGCTTATATTTTATCACCTGATAAAACTGTACTTTTACCAGAAAAAGATGCTGGTTGTCCTATGGCAGATATGGTAACCGCTGAGGGTTTAAGAAAGATGAAAGAGAGATTTCCGGGTGTGCCGGTTGTTTGTTATGTTAACTCATCTGCAGAAGTTAAAGCTGAGTCTGATATATGTTGCACATCTGCAAATGCTGTCAATATTGTTAAATCGTTAGATGCAGATAAAATTATATTCGCACCAGATATGAATCTTGGACACTATATATCAAGATTTGTAGATAAAGAGGTTATATTATGGGAAGGTTTTTGCTCTACCCATAGAAGGTTAACATCGAAAGAGATTCTTGAATTGAAAGAGAAACATCCCGATGCAATAGTTGTGGTTCATCCTGAATGTAACCCTGATGTAGTGGATCTTGCTGATCATGTCTGTTCTACTTCAGGATTCTATACGTATATAAAGAATTCTAAAAATAAAAAGTTTATCATCGGAACTGAGAAAGGGGTTTTGTATAAATTAAAGCTTGAAAATCCGGATAAAGAGTTTATCTTAGCCTATGATACATTTCAATGTAAAAATATGAAAAAGATCACTTTGAAAAGTGTATATGAGTCTTTAAGGGATATGAAATATAGTATTACTGTAGATGACTCAATAAGAGTAAAAGCATATAATGCAATAAAAAGGATGCTGGAAGTTCCAAGAAACTTTTAGGGGGATAATATGAAATATAGTGATGAGTATTTAAGGGATGTTTTACTTAACGCTAAAGATATTGTAATAGTGGGAGCATCAAACAATCCTGAAAGGGCGAGTAATGGCATTATGAAGTTTTTAATGGGTAAAGGGTATCGTTGTTATCCTGTTAATCCTCAAGAAGATGAGATTCTGGGGGTAAAATGTTATAAAACTATATCTGATGTGCCTGTTAAACCTGATATTGTGGATGTATTTAGAAAAAGTGAAGCTGCTCCTGAAGTTGTTAGAGAGGCTGTGAAAGTTGGAGCTAAGTTTATATGGTTACAAGAGGGTGTTGAGTCTGAAGAGGCTGAAAAGATTGCTCAGGAAAATAATTTGCCGATAGTTATGAATAAATGTATTTTTAAGGAGTTTTTAAGATTAAAACTTGTGTAGATTATAAGCCATCTCAAAAGAGATGGCTTTATCTTTTATTAAGCAGTTTTAAAATCTGTTTTGCAATAAAATCTTTTGGGATTATGCCGGTTTTTTTCCCATTGAATTTCATAGATTCTACAACTATATCTAAATGTTTTTGGGGTTTCTTCGGTATAAATATCGATATTGTTTATTAAAATTGTGGGGGAACCAAGAAAATTAAGTTTCTTAGCTGTTTCTATATCTGGTATAACAGTAACAGTTATATCATTTTCAGAAATAATCCCATCTTTAACTAATTCTAAAAGCTTAGCAATAGTCTCATCTGCGTTTGGGCAACCATCAAAATATTGAAATTCTACCATTCCTATATATATTATAAAAAACTAAATTAAGCAACAAGATTTTTTATCAGTTATTGTAGTTTATATTTTTGTTTGATTACGGTAAATGAAAATTTATTTATTTTCTCTATTTTTTAAATATATTATAATATCTATAAAAAATTATGGAAAGAGTATTAAATTAAAAAACTGATAATTTAAAAAAAGAATCTAATTTAGAATACCTTATCGATGAGTTTGTCTTCAGGAAGTTTGTATGAGATACCATTTATACTTGTGTAATAGCATTGCAATAGGAGTCTACTGTAATTATCTTTTCCATAAAGTTTATCGCCTATAATAGGGTAGCCATAGTGGGCTAAGGAGGCTCTAATCTGATGGCGGTGGGCAGATTCTATTTTAATACTGAGAAGTGTTTTATCTGGTAAATTTTTTAGTACGGTTATAGATAATTCATTATCACCTTCTTCGTCAAGAACAATAACCTTTCTCTTTTTTGCTGCATCTATTCTGTTTTCTATGGTGAAGTTTTTATCTACTATACCATTTACCCACGCTAAATACATTTTTTCTTGATTTATTATTTTAATATTTTCCTTTATGGCTGGGATGATACCATCTGTTTCATAGTCTAATCTAGAAATTAGTCTAAAGTCTGAGAAGTAATTATCTATTAAATCTGATATACATATATCGTCTTCTAACCTGATTCTTTCGGTGTGGACAAAAGGGGGTTTGTATATAAATAGTGTATTCTCTGTTTTTAGTAATATATAGTTTTCAACATTGATATCAAAAGATTTTTTTTCTACTTTCAACTCTAAGTCGTTGATATTCTCAATTGTAATATCTTTATTGACTTTTTTAGTTCGATATTCCACTAAGCCAGATTTAAGATATTTTTTAGCAACTCTTTTTGATATTTTATATTTAATAAATAGGGCTTCAGTTACTTTCAATGCCGAGACGCTCATAATGTTCTGCAAGTAACGTATAAGTTTCAGTGGGTGACTTCAGGAAAATAAAATCTGAAGGTATTACGATATTTTTCCCTTGTAATAGAACATGAAAGTTTGTTCCAAAACCACCTTCGGGAACGATTAGAGATTTTATAGAAGATTTTTCAAGATCTGTACTTGCATTTTTTATGAATTCAAGTATACCTGATTGAACAAGAAATAATGATTGGGGGGTTAGTTTAATGAAGTTTAAACCTGCATCTTTACCATATTCTATTAAAGCAGTAAAATCGACAAAGGCAGTAATATCCTGATAACCTATCCTATCGAAAAAATCGTTATTCTGGGTATGTTTGAAATAACAAGTAACAGTTCCATCCATTCTGAATGGGGCATAGAGCTTATCTGATGTGAAGCCATAATCTATGGTTATTATAATCCCTTTATCTATCTTTTCACCTAGGGATTTTATCCATTTTTTTGACTCAAGATTTATATCAGCAATCTGCTTATCTACTAACTTTAATTTTACTTTATTAATAAAATCTTCTAATTCTGGATCGGATAGCTTGTCGGGGTAAAACTGTAATCTATTATCATGATAAATTACATAAAGCTCTTTGATCTTGCCATCGGTTTTAATTATTCTGTGCACTGGAAATGCATCAACAAGTTCATTGGAGAAAAATATACCGTTAAAACCCTTGAAATCTTCGAAAGCAGTCCAGCTTACTTTATCAATATGCTCTTTTAACAAATCTTTTTGTTGTTGGATTAGGTAACTACTTTTTTCTATTATTGTATAATTAATCTTTTTATATAAATCAGGTTCATTATTTTTAAAATAATTTAGTATGTCATTTGCAAGCATACCTGAACCTGCACCCATCTCACATATATTAAGTGCTAAATCTATTTTATCAAAACAGTATTTGAAAGCATTTGCAAGTGAAAAACCGAATTTTTCAGAAGCATTCACCGATGTGTAAAAGCTACCAGTTAACCCAAAAGGGTTTTCTTTCTGATAATAACCGAGAGACGGGTAAAAAAGAGCCATTTCCATAAACTCTGAAAAGGTTATTTTACCTTTTTCCTTAATCTTTTCTATTACTAATATTTCTAATCTATTATCCATGGGCTTTACCTTACATTAAAGTATAATGTTATTGCTGCTGAATCTGGGGTAGAGTAGTTTACTGATTCAAACCTTAAATCACTCACAAACTTAACTGCTATCTTTTCTATATTTGGAGCACTTTTGGTTAATAGTACTATTGAGTAGGGGATACCTTTACTATCGATTTGGAATTTAAGTTTAACTCTTGTGTTTGATTCTAAGAAGAAAGTAGGTTTTGGTGGGATATATATTAACCTTCTTTCAATATTGCCATCTGATTTGATTTCAAAAAAACCGTTTTTACCTAAATTTGTGGTTTTCCCTTTTCCTGAGATATCTGAACTATCTTTCTTTAATCCAGACTCGATGTTTTTAATCTCTTTACCTAAATTTGGATTGGTTTTTCCATCTATAGTAATCGATGTTCCTTCACTAAGCTTTTGCTGTTCGGTAAGGGGAATTTTATCTATAACCGTTGCAATAGGAAGCTGCATATCAGGTTTGAAGATTGGAGCAGATACACTTCTTGATTTTTTGTTATCTTCACCTTTTAACTGTAATTTTTCATTTTTAGCAGATTGTAAAGGCTCAGATTTTACAGATTTTATAGGTACTTTTATCAGTTCAATGTCAAGTATTTTCTTTTCAGGTAATTTTATCTCGAAATTAAGGTCTGGCAGAAAGAGCAAGACTGTGAAATGAAATAAAAGAGATACTATAATGTAAACTGATGTTCTACTGAATTGTTTCACTCTTCAACCTCAGCAGCGATTGCTAATCTATTAAAGCCAACTTTTTTGCATTCATCCATAATATATACCACATCTCCATGCAAAGCCTCTTTGTCTGCCTGTATCAATATATTGGCTTCTGGGAATTTTGAGTATAGTTCTTTTATCTTTTCCGGTATAAGATTTGGATCCACAGGGGTATTTTCAATACTAAATTCCCTATTTTTAGTGATAGATATCGATATTGTTTTTGTCTCCTGTATGGTATCACCTTTAGCTTTGGGTAGTGAGATATTGAGATTGTTTATGTTATATGTCGTAAAAGTAGCTGAAACCATTAAGAAAAGAACGATTAAGAAAATAATATCAGTTATGGAGGTGGTGGGGATATCGATATTATTATTTCTCAATTTCTCATCACGAAATTTCATCTTCCACCCTCTTTAAAAATGAGATTCATTATAGTAGATGTTGCTTTTTCCAATTCAAGGGATATTTTATCAGCTCTATGCCTAATTATATGGAAGAATATAACTGTAGGAACTGCAACAAAAAGTCCAGCAGCAGTAGTTAAAAGTGCTACGGCAATACCTCCTGATAATGCCTGTATATTTGCATTACCCTGATTTGCCATAACCATAAATGTTTGAATCATACCAACAACAGTACCAAGGAAACCTAATAAAGGGGCAAGGCTACTTATTGTTTGAAGTGTTGGTAAAAACCTTTCTAATTTCTGAACTTCAAATCTTCC
The DNA here is from genome assembly GCA_036574145.1 of Deferribacterales bacterium. Taxonomy (GTDB): domain Bacteria; phylum Chrysiogenota; class Deferribacteres; order Deferribacterales; family Calditerrivibrionaceae; genus Calditerrivibrio. The sequence continues at coordinate 10,766 of JAINCL010000048.1, forward strand.
AGTCTCTTCTATATATTCTGTTAATCTTGAAATAGGTAGGTCGAGGTTTGTTAAGATCCCTTTTGCTATATTAGAAATTGCTGATGGAGCTGATTCACACAATGCTATAGCTCCGTCGAAATCTTTATTTTCTAACATTGCTTCTAACTTTTCTAAAAATACTTTTGGAACGAAGTTTGTAACTCTTAGAATAAATAACCTTTCCAGAAATATAGCCAGTGAAATAATGGATAAAAGTATAATTGGATACATCATTACTCCACCTTTTTGAATAACTTCAAACATCAGTTACCTCCTTTATCTAATTTTTTTATAATCTCTTCAACTTTTTTCATAGATTCAGTATCATTATTTTTTTTGTAGATCTGCATAGCGATATTCATTGCTTTTAATGTGAAAGGTGATTTGGGGAATAGGTAATAGCATTTCATTGCATAGTTTAGAGATTCTTTAAAATTATCTTTGGAAAAAAGTACTACACTTTTATAGTAGTACCCCACAGGGACATATTTGTCAGATCTTGTAGCTATTAATTCATCTATAACTGCTTCATGTTCTACAATCTCTTTTCTCATTTCAAGTAGACCAAGCATTCTTACTGTAATATCGTAGTAGAATATTTTATCTCTTTCTTTAAAATAAGATAGATGTTCTTTAATACTGTTTGGATCGTCTGTAATGTTTACTATGGCTCTTTTGGAGAGATCTTCAAAACGTTTACTTTTATTGGCAAGATCTATGTAAAGATCGATGGCCTTGTTCTTGTTTATATGTTTTAAACATTCAGCTTTCACAAATTTTGCTTCTTCATCTTTAGAATTATAGGTGAGAACTCTATCTGCATCTTTTATACATTCATCATAAAGACCGAGGTCAGTGTATATATAACTTCGCAGAAGATAGGCATCTTTAAGATAGTTTGAAGCTGGAAAATTTTTAAAGAAAAAGTTTACCTCTTTTAGGGCATTTTTAGGATCACCGTTCTCTTTTAGATATCTTATCATATTAAAGATTATCATATCTTTGTTTTCAAAATTCGTATTTGAAATTTTAAGAATTAACCGTTCTATCATATTTGTATCTTTCTTTGATTGAGCAATGGAGAATATTCCGATTGCTGATTCGTAAATATATAATTTTTTATCGATTAGATTTGTGAATTTTTTTAGTGCATCATCAGTTTTGCCCAAAGAGAAATATGAGTTTGCCAGAAGTAGTTCCTGTTCATTTGTCAATTTATCTTTTGATCTCAGGATGTTTACTACATCATTATAGTCACCATTTAAGTATAGGTATTTAACGGCATTATCTGTAAATTCTCTGTCATGATTATATTTTTTATAAACTTCAAGACCATTTTCGATCTGAAGCAGTTTAAAAAAAGTAAGCATTAGTATAAGATCTGAGTCTCGAGTAGGTTTTTCTATCTTTTTTAGGTAGATTAATGATCCCTGATAGTTTTGTAGGTTGAAAAGAGATGAGGCGGCTATTAAGTAACCTCTATCAGTTATAATATGAGAAGCCTCTGTTGAAGCTTTTTGATAATCTCCCATGTTGAAATATATTTCCGCTCTAAGTTCGTTGCAGTATAAGTTATCACAACCTTTTAAAGTATTTAAAGCTTCTTGATATTTTTTATCGATGAATAAAAACTGCCCCAGCATGTATTTTGCAATGGTTAATTTCTCGTTATCTTTACCTATTTCTAAATATTTTCTAAAAAATATATCAGAAAGGCCGTAATCTGTGTAATAGTAACATACAGCTAAGTAAAAAATTGCATGTTCTTCCAGGTCTTTATGAAAGCTTATCTTTTGAAAATGTGTACCTGCATCATCGTATCTTTTGTTGTTG
>JAINCL010000049.1:0-3492 GCA_036574145.1 Deferribacterales bacterium
GATGAACTAAGTAATCTTTATATAAAAAGAGTAAATGAACTTATAAAATCTAACATAGACAGATCAAAATGGGATGGTGTGTTCATTGCGAAAGAGAAATAACGGTTCTAACCTATGACACATAAAGAGATAGGAAGTCTTTTTTTAGCATTGTTTTTAATATTAGCTTTATCCAAGCTTATAGGGGAATTAACCCGTAAATATTTCAAAAGTGGCCTACTAGGTGAAATATTAACAGGTATTATTTTTGGTCCTACACTGCTGGGGACATTTTCTCCAACAATCTATTCAGAGTTAATTAATAATAATACATTTAAAACATTTCTTAACTTTTTTAATAATATTGCTGTGGTTATGCTACTTCTTATAGCAGGTATGGAATCGAATATAAAATCTCTCCTAAAACAAAAAGTTATACTTCTGGCAGCTCCATTAAAATTGGTTGTTGCACTTATCTTTACAATAATAACATTCGGATTTTTTTATAATATAAACTACCTAAACTATAACAGCTATATTTTCTTAATATCCTTAGGTTTTGCGTTAAGCATTACTGCTTTACCTGTATTGGTTAGATTACTATCAGAGCTTAATCTATACCGGACAGATTTCGGGATGTCACTTGTTGGAACAGCTATGTTAATAGATATAGTCGTATGGCTTCTATTTTCCGTTGTTCTTGTATTTGATGGTAGAAATATCACCACCAACGGGATTGTATCGATTATTACAAAAATCATACTTATTATACTACTTATTATCTTTATTATAACAGTAATGAGGATCATTGTTGACAGATCTTTACCTTTCATACAATCTCGATTTAGCTGGCCAGATGGGATCATAGCTTTTATATTATCGATAAGTTTCCTTTTCGCAGGGCTTTCAGAGCTTCTTGGAACCCATGCAATCGTAGGAGCATTTCTAACAGGGATGATAATAAGCGATTCATCTCATTTTAAAGAAAAGGTTCAAGGGAAAATCGAAAGTATTGTAAATGCCTTTTTTGCCCCTTTGTATTTCGGTTCACTCGGTTTACAATTAAATTTTCTTGAAAATGTGGACATAAAGATTACTGCCCTATTTCTACTACTCGGTTTTTTAATCTCTGCTATATCAGGATTTGTCTCTTATAAAAAGTTCAACAATACCACAAGGGAAAGTTTAGCCTTCGGCTTCTGTCTAAATACTCAGGGAGCAACGGATATTATATTTTTTACTGTTGTATTTTCTTTAGGTATTATAAATAGTATTGTTTATACCTCATATGTATTATATGTAATGTTAGTTATAATTATAACACCATTTCTATTAAGAAAACTTCTTGCCGTTAAATATCATTATAAATTCTACTCGTACATTAACAATGACCTTTTTATCCCTGAAATAAAGGCTAAAGACAGTAATGAAGCTATTCAAAAGATATGTGAAATTATTGCTCAAAATAGTGGATTAGATTATAATTTAATTAGCAGTAAAGTCATTGAGAGGGAAGATCTAATGCCTACAGGGATAGGTAATGGAGTTGCAATTCCACATGCAAGAATTCCAGGATTAGAAAAACCGATTATTGCTGTAGCAATCTCAGAGTTAGGTATCGATTTCGGAAGTAGGGATGGAGATATGACTCATCTAATTTTTTTAATTCTAACCCCTGAAGAAAACCCCACCATTCAATTGGAAATTCTTGCAGACATTGCAAAGACATTCAAATTTTTTGAACCCCACACCATTATTGGGATTAAAAATATGAATCAGTTCATCTCCTTCATGCGGAATGAATTAAATATTTCTTAAGGAGACTATATGATACCGATTAGAGATTGTTTACCCAGAAAATATCCACCTTTTATAACCTGGCTCTTGATATTCATAAACATTATCGTTTTTATCTTCGAACTTTCTTTACCAGAAGAACTTCTGGAAAAATTCTTTTACATTTTCGGAGTATTGCCTGCTAAATATATGTTAGCAGACTCTATGGAACTAAATCCGATATCATATCTACCATTTTTCACAAGTATGTTTCTACATGGTGGCTGGCTTCATTTAATAAGTAATATGTGGACAATCGTAATTTTTGCCGATAATGTTGAGGACAAGATGGGACACATTAATTTTCTGATTTTTTACATACTATCAGGGCTTGCCGCTGGCATTATACACTGTATCTTTAATCCCACTTCAACAATACCTACAATAGGTGCTTCTGGTGCCATTTCAGGGATTTTAGGTGCCTATATGTTTCTTTTCCCCCACTCTAGAGTAATCACTTTAATACCGATATTTTTTATACCTTATTTTATAGCACTGCCTGCCTTCACGTATATATTTATTTGGTTTTTCAGTCAGATATTCTCTGGAATCGGTTCATTAATAGCACAGAATCATATAGGTGGAGTAGCCTGGTGGGCACATATTGGTGGATTTATTTTTGGAGTTATTACCCACAGAATCTTTATTAAAAGAAAACGTTTATACTATGAAGATGATGATTTTGAATACTATTGTGCATGGAATAAATGGTAAAAAGGAGGTATATATATGCACTTTGACCCAATAACACTTTTTTGGCTCTTTTTAATAATAATATCACTTCAACCTGCACTGCGGCAGAAGATGCTGGAGAATGCCCGTCTTAAACTGATAGAAACAATAGAAAAAAAACGTGGTAGTCGTGTCATCCTTCTTGTACATCGCCAAGAAAAAATGAGCTTCTTAGGTTTCCCCTTAATGAGGTATATAGACATCGATGATTCTGAAGAAGTACTTAGGGCAATTCATATGACAGACGAAAATGTCCCTATAGATCTGATCGTTCACACCCCTGGAGGTCTTGCCATTGCGGCCACACAGATTGCAAGAGCGCTTTCAAAACATAAAGCTAAAGTTACAGTTTTCATACCACACTACGCCATGTCTGGTGGAACATTGATTGCCCTTTCTGCAGATGAAATAGTAATGAGTAAACATGCAGTAATCGGTCCCCTTGATCCTCAATTGGGTCAATATCCTGCTGTTTCAATATTAAATACTGTCAATAAAAAACCTCTTTCAGATATAGATGATAACACACTAATACTTGCAGATCAGGCAGAAAGAGCTGTTAACCAGATGAAGAAAACCGTAAGTGAAATATTAAAAAACAACCCCAATAACTATACAGAAGAACAGATAGATATTATTATTAACAGCTTTGTAACAGGAAAATGGACCCATGATTACCCCATTAGCAGTGAAGAAGCCAAAGAGCTTGGGTTAAATGTTAAAACTGATATAATGAACGAGATTCTTCTTCTAATGAATTTATACCCTCAACCTGTAAAACAAACCGTTGAATATTTACCTATAAAAAAGAGTGTGAAATGATGCTGCTTTTACCGTTGACAATAATTGTAATGAATCTATATTGTTTTAAGAGGTTATGATGAAAAATAGATGGGTAAAAATATTTTTTAAATTACTCTTTGTTGCTTTAATAATCCTTTTTGT
>JAINCL010000007.1:0-5197 GCA_036574145.1 Deferribacterales bacterium
CTTTTCCGAACCTTCAAGCATTATTGGGGCATCATACACCAGTGTAGTAGAGTTATAGCCACTATCAATAGCTGCAGTATAAACAAAAGGTTTAAATAAACTACCAACCTGCCTTTTGGCCTGATAACTTCTATTAAAATAAGATTTTCTGTAATCAAATCCACCAACCATCGCAAGAATTGCACCAGTATTGGGATCGATTGCAAGTAATGCACCTTCCGTTTTAGGTTCCTGTGTCAACAGATAACCCTTTTCAGTTTTTTTAACTAAAATATAGTCACCAACGTTTATAATCTTTCTGAAATCATCCAGTTGTCCCTGACGTGTCCCATTAGGGTATGCCCACCTATTCTCAGACAACTTTAAAATCTCATTTCGTCCGTTTAACTCAAAAACCACTTCATTTATATTAACAGCTTTAACCTTCACAGAATGCACCCCTTCCTCTTGGAGATAGGAGACCCTCTTTAATTTATCATTTATGTCTGAATCTGTAACTTTACCCACAACTCCAAAGTAACCCTGTCTTTGGCTTAAAGCGTATAATCCATTTTTCACTGCTTTTTCAGCAGCAAATTGCATATCAATATCGAGTGTTGTATAGATTTTATAACCCTTATCGTTTAAATCATCAATTTTAATCTCATTCTTAAGAAAGTTATTTATGTAGTCCACAAAATACCCTGCGTAATTTTTCTTGGTAGGATTATTTGCCGATGAAATTATTTTAGGATAAACAAAATTATCATACTCTGCCTGGGTAATAAACCCTTCATCAAGCATCCTTCTTAAAACATGTTTTGTTCTAACTACAGATTTTTTATTATTAGCTTCAGATGGAGCATAAGCTGTTGGTGCCTTAGGTATCCCAGCAAGAACAGCGGCTTCGTAGAGATTAATCTCCCATACATGTTTACCAAAGTAGTTTAGAGAAGCAGCCTCAACACCATAAGCCCCCCTACCTAAGAATATAGAATTTAGATATAACTCTAAAATCTCCTCTTTAGTCAAAAACTTATCAATTTTATAAGCCAAAACAGCCTCTTTAAACTTCCTCGTAAACTTCCTTTCAGGTGTCAAATAAATAACTTTTACAAGCTGTTGTGTAATGGTGCTCCCACCCTCCACAACCTTTCCAGCTTTAACATTTGAAAATACAGCTCTAAAAATACCCAATAGATCGACACCACCATGGGTAAAAAATCTTGAATCTTCCACAGCAACAAATGCATAAATAAGATGCTTGGGGATCTTATCTATCTTTACAGGTATCCTTCTTTCTAAGCCCAGCTCAGCAATCTGTTTACCATTTATATCATATACATATGAAGGAACTTTGTATTTAAAATTTTTCAATTGCTGTATTTGAGGTAGGTCACTTATAATAAATAAAAGATAACCGATTACCCCAAGACCCATTAAAAGGGTTAAACCCATATATATTAAAAACCATTTTTTATACTTCAAAAAAAACTCTTTCATAATCACCTCGCCTTATATTCAAGAATAATATCACGAATCTTAGCAGCCTTTTCAAAATCCATCTCTTCCGCTGCTTTATACATCTCTTTCTCAAGTTCTGCAATCTGTTTTTCTACATCAACGCCATCTTTGATAGAAAATTCATCAATCTCCACTGTAAAATAATCTTTTTCATATATACTCTCAAGGATATTTTTTATATTACTTTTTATCGTTTCGGGAGTAATGTTATTTGCTTTGTTATATTCCTTCTGCTTTCTTCTTCTTCTTTCCGTTTCCTCTATCGCTCTTTTCATAGATTCTGTAATTTTATCTGCGTAAAAAATAGCCCTTCCATTTATATTTCTTGCTGCTCGGCCTATTGTCTGTATCAATGATTTCTCAGATCTTAAAAATCCCTCTTTATCGGCATCCAATACAGTAACAAGACTCACTTCAGGTAAATCGAGCCCCTCCCGTAAAAGATTAATACCAACAAGCAGATCAATTTTCCCCAATCTAAGATCTTTTATTATCTTAATCCTATCCAAAGTATCTATGTCGGAATGTAAATAAGCCACATTATAGCCCAACTCTTTTAAATATTTGGTCACCTCTTCAGCCATCCTTTTGGTTAATGTGGTTACCAAGACTCTTTCACCAGCACCAACTACTTTATTAATCTCTCCCACAAGATCATCAACCTGACCTTTAGCAGGTCTAACCTCGATAACTGGATCTATAAGCCCTGTGGGTCTTATGATCTGTTCCACCACTACTCCTTTGGAATCATCTATTTCATAATCTGAAGGCGTAGCACTAACATATAATATTCTATTACAGATATTATTAAACTCCTCAAATTTTAAAGGTCTATTATCAAGGGCAGATGGTAACCTGAAACCATATTCCACTAAGGTCATTTTACGGGATCTATCGCCATTATACATCCCTCTAATCTGAGGGATAGTAATATGGGACTCATCTATAATTATTAAAGAATCTTTTGGCATATAGCTTAGAAGAGTTGATGGAGGCATACCTGGCTCTCTATCATCAAAATACCTTGAATAATTCTCTATGCCAGTACAATAACCTGTCTCCTTGATCATTTCGATATCAAACATAGTCCTCTGAGTGAGTCTCTGAGCCTCCAAAAGTTTACCATTTCTCTCAAGCTCAGCAACCCTTATCTTTAAATCTCTTTCTATATTTTTTATTGCATCGTCTATGGTTACTCTACTAGTAACATAATGGGTATTCGGATATACTGCCATCTTGTTTCGAGTTCTAATTGTCTTACCTGTTAATGGATCAAATTCTGAAATTCTATCAACTTCATCACCATAAAATTCTATTCTATAGGCAATATCACTTTCATGGGAAGGGAAGATCTCCAATGTATCACCTTTAACTCGAAAAGTTCCTCTATGAAAATCTATCTCATTTCTTTCGTATTTAATCTCAACTAATTTAGAAAGAGCCTCATCAATAGATTTTATATCTCCAACCTCTAATGAAAGTAGCATTCCATAATATGCTTCAGGTGATCCCAAACCATAGATACATGATACTGAAGCGATTATAATCACATCCCTCCTTTCCAATAAAGATCTCGTTGCAGAATGCCTCAATTTATCTATAGTATCATTTATAGAAGAATCCTTTTCTATATAGGTATCGGTTTGAGGGATATAAGCTTCTGGTTGATAATAATCGTAATAACTTACAAAATATTCAACCGCATTATCTGGGAAAAACTCTTTGAATTCACCATACAACTGTGCAGCCAATGTCTTATTGTGGGCAATTATTAAGGTTGGAACATTTAATTTACTGATAACATTAGCCATCGTAAATGTTTTACCTGAACCTGTAACACCCAACAGAACTTGCCTATATACTCCAGCCTTGAAATTATCAAGAATCTGCTCTATGGCAGCAGGTTGATCACCAGTTGGTAAATATTCAGAAACAAGTTTAAACATCATAAAAAAAAATTTAATACATTTTTTCATCTTTGTGAAGAAAAATATTGACTAATATTTTAGGATTTATTAGAATTAGATATAGTTTCATAAATATTAATTTACTTAATAAGGAGGTTTTATGAAGAAATTTATTATTCCTATTTCAATGATTGTTGCATTAACCACCGCAACTCTATGGGCATCTCAGCCATCCAAACCATCAATGGCTCCACTTTGTAAAGGTTGTCATCAACCAGACAGTAATATGGTAAGGGGTACTCTGGACTATTTTGTTGAAAAAACCAAAACTTTCCAGCTTGACCTAAGTGCTCCAGGTGCACCTGCTAAAGAGGTATTCTTCTACGATCAATGTACCAAAGTTAAAAATTTGGAAGAGATCTCTGACATGGGAGATTATAAAGGGAGAGCTTTCAGAGTTTATTACTATGAAACTTCAGAAGGTAAGAAGATAGCTACATTAATAACAAGGTTTGATATACTGAAAACAATCGCTCCTGAAGATAAACTAGATAGAGATGGTTTAAAAAATATTTTACTCCACGATAAAAATGCAGTTTTGATAGATGCAAGGCCGCCAGTTGCATACAAAGCAGGATATATTCCAGGTGCAATTGTAATCCCTGCCGCTGAATTAGAAAAACATGTAGACAAGCTTCCAAAAGATAAAAATACAACACTGATATTTTACTGTGTAGGTGGTTGCTCAAGCCCAACAGCTGCCATTAAAGCAAAATCTCTTGGATACAAAAATGTTAAAATTTATGCTGGTGGATTCCCAGATTGGATAAGCTCAGAAATTTCATATATAGATCCAGAACTTGTTAATAATAACCTCAAAAATAATCCTAAAGCATATATAGTAATCGACACAAGAAATGCTAAAGAAGCTGAAAAATTACATCTCCCCAATGCTGTAAATGTCACAACTAAAAACTTTGATTCTATCTCTCAAAAGCTTCCTAAGAAAAAATTGGTTCCTATAGTTGTTTATGGTCCTGAAGCCAATGATATTGCACAAAAACTTATCTCATTAGGTTATAAAGGGACAAGAGTTCTACCTATAACAATTGAAAAATGGAAAAAAAGAGTATATATAACATTATCTAAGAAACTTGAAAAAACCTTTACTGTAATTCCTACTCCCAAACCTGGCACAATTAGCAAAGAAGAATTTGAAAAAGCGATTGCAAATCCAAAAGATGTCATCATTATAGATGTTAGAACAAAACAGGAATATGAAGCTGGTCATTTCCCCAATGCAATAAACATCCCTATTGATGAGATAGCAAGTAAAGTAAATACATTACCTAAAGACAAAACAATTTATGTAAGTTGTGCCACTGGGGTAAGAGCAGAGATGGCTTATAATCAACTTAAAGACTTTGGATTTAATGTAAAATATTTGGATGCGGTAAATAAGTTCCAGAAAGAAGGTGGATACGAAATAAATCCTAATTAATCTTATAGGTGGGGTAAAACCCACCTTTTTTTAGTTAAATCTCACAAAATTAAGCTAATTTAATTAATGTTTGTTATTTTTTAGTAGAGCAACCTAATTATTGTTGAAAGTTTGTGGAAAATTGATCTTTGTATTTTATTAGAAAATAATTAAATTTTGAATTAACAAAAATAATATATTATTTATAAATAAGTTTTACAATACCCCTAGAATATAGTTAAAAACCTTGTCAAGACTTTTTTTATAAACATAATATGTGGAAAATTTGTTAATTTCTCAGATATTA
>JAINCL010000050.1:0-2093 GCA_036574145.1 Deferribacterales bacterium
GTGGGAAAGATGTTGACATCAAATCTCACAATGTATCCTCAACAATTCAAGATTACAGTAAAGATATTAAAACTTCCGATGTAACAAATGTATTTAAACAATCCATTAAAACTACCACTTTATCACAATCTGAAAGTCTATTCTGGGCAAAAACCTATGGTGGCGGCAAGCAGGATTGGCTCCACTCTATGCAGCAAACACAAGATGGCGGATACATTGTAACAGGATATACTTACTCTTTTGGTGCAGGAAATGCAGATTCTATTATCATAAAACTTGACACATATGGATTTCGTCAATGGGTAAATACTTATGGTGGCAGTAAAGATGATGCTACCTCTTTCATACAGCAAACAACAGATAAAGGATACATTGCAGCAGGATATACTAAATCTTTTGGAGAAGGTGAAATAGATTTTCTTGTAATGAAAATTAGTTCAGAGGGTTATATTGTATGGGCAAAGACATATGGTGGCGTTAAGGATGATATTTCATATTCTGCTCAGATAACACACGATGGTGGTTATATTATTGTAGGGACAACTTCATCTTTTGGTGCAGGAGATTACGATATTCTTATTGTAAAAATTGACTCAAATGGCAAATTAGAGTGGGCAAAGACTTACGGCGGAAGTAATTACGAGAGGGCTTACTCCATACAGCCGACAACAGATAACGGCTATGTTGTAGCTGGATACACTAAATCTTTTGGTGCAGGAGATTATGATGCCCTTGTTATAAAACTTAACTCAGAGGGTAACGTTTCGTGGGCAAAGACTTACGGTGGAGGTAAAGATGATAGGGCTTTATCTATGCAGCAAATAACAGATAAAGGGTATATTGTAGCAGGAATGACTGCATCTTTCGGCGCAGGAAATTGGGATGCTTTTGTTGCAAAACTCAATTCAGATGGCAACGTTTTTTGGGCAAAGACTTATGGTGGGAGTAAAGATGATTGGGCTTTCTCCATACAGAAAACAACAGATGGAGGTTACATTGCTGAAGGAACAACTAAATCTTTTAGTGAAGGTGATGCAGATGCTCTTATTTTAAAGATCGATTCAAATGGTGCTATATCTTGGGCAAGAGCTTATGGAGGTAGTAAAAATGATTTTGCTCAATATGTTCAACAAACAGTCAATGGAGACTACATTGTTGGAGCAGATACCGAATCTTTTGGCGAAGGCTATTCAGATTTTCTTATTATAAAGCTCAATTCAAATGGCAATATCCCAGGTGGTAGTTGTGACTCACTAAAAAATATAACATCAACTTTAAGTGTTAACTCGGTAACTTTCACTGTTTTAAATCAAAGTCCTACTATTCAAATGCCGAGTCTTGCTTCATCTTCTCAAGATTTGACTATTAATTCTCCAAATCTTTCTATTTCAACAATTTGTGAAAGTAAAACATTTACTATAACAGCGCAAGCAGGTGTAGGTGGCTCTATTTCTCCTTCGGGTACCATCATTGTAGATGCAGGTGATCATAAGACATTCACCATTACTCCTAATAATGACTATAAAATTAAGGATGTTAAAGTTGATGATGTTTCGGTTGGTGCAGTTTCAACTTATACATTTACAAATATTATGTCAAACCATACAATAGAAGCAACATTTGAAAAAGTGGTAACTCAAATAATCATCATCCTTCAGATAGGCAATAATAAATTTACAGTCAACGGAAAAGAAAATATTTTAGATTCACCTCCTATCATTAAAAATAGTAGAACACTTTTGCCAATAAGAGCAATAGTTGAAGCATTAGGTGGAACTGTTGGTTGGGATAATGCAACAAGAAAGGTTACCATAACACTAAAAGATACTACTATTGAACTTTGGATTGGTAAGTCTATTGCTAAAGTAAATGGCGTTGATACACCTATTGATGCAGCAAACCCAAAAGTTGTTCCTGAGATCATTAACCAAAGAACAATGCTTCCGTTAAGATTTGTTACTGAATCTCTTGGTTGTGAGGTAAAGTGGGACGATAAAACGAGGACAGTTACAATAACTTACTATCCGTAATATTTTAGGTTTTTACTTTTTAAGAAAAGGTAAGATAGGTGAGCCTTGAGGGGGATGTTTTTT
>JAINCL010000051.1:0-2040 GCA_036574145.1 Deferribacterales bacterium
TTTTACCTTTTAACTCGTTATCAACATAAATCTCACCTTTATTCTCCACCTCTAATTTATGAGCATCAGTACCAACATTTACACCCAATCTTCTACCTCATACATCAACAATATCACCATTTTTATCCACATTAAATAAGCCTACTCTCGTAAAGATATCTTTACCTGAAGAGTCGGATAGTTTAAAAAAACCTTCCCCATTTATTGCAAGATCAAGATTTCTACCTGTATTAATGAAATATCCCACACCATCAGAAGATGTAACGGAATATAGATCCACCCCACCTTTTGATAATTCTGTTAGATGGGATATTTTACCCTTGAAAGCAATACTGTTAATATTAGCAATATTATTTGATGTTATACCATATTTTTTATTACCAGCAGTTATAGCCGACAAAGCATAGTATAATCCTGGTATCATAGTCATACACTCCTATAAGTAGTATATCGGCAAAAATTAAATTTTCAATTGTTTTTTTTTAATAAAAATATATAATATTTTCATGAGATCTATGATATTTTTTTTGGTATTGTTCATTCCAACAACTATTTTTTCAAAAGATTTGACTTTATGTTATGATGTTAAGGCTTTATTTGTTACAGTTGGCACAACTTGCATCCATTATAAAATAGATAATAAAACCATCTACTTCGATTCAACAATGAAATCTTCTCCTGCAGTTAGCTGGGTAAGCCGAATAAACAATTTCGGAAAAGCGATAGGAAATTTAGATGATTTAAAATCAAAGTATTTCCTTTTCCATCAGGAAGAGGGTAAATATAAAGCTTTTCAAGAATATTTTTTTGAAAATAATAAAATAAAGGTAAAATCGATAAAGTACAATCAGGATTGGACAGTAAAAGATGAAAATGAAAAAATATATGATATTCAAGGGTACTATGAACCATTTATGTTATCATTAGTCTTTTATAAAAAGATACTTGAGAAACATCAAACACCTCTAAAACTTTTTTACAAAGAAAAGATATATGATATCCCTTTTTCAATCCATTCAGAAACTGTTATCTCCATATCCAAAAGAAAATTTAATACAGTTAAAATAAGCTTTACACCAAATATAAAAGGTAAAGGTTTACTCATCCCATCTGGTAGATGGTTCATCTATATAGATAAAGAAAGGTTGTTTCCTGTAAGGATTGATACCAAATTTGTTTTTATCACAGCCAGTGTAATAATATCAAAGATTGAAGGCAATGAATTTACAATCTCTTCAATTTTGAAGAATCAAGGTAAATGAGCAGAAGGTTTACCTATGTGATAACCTTGAGAATAGTTAATACCAAGGGCTCTGATCTCTTTTAAAAGTTCTTCACTTTCCACATATTCAGCAATGGTTTTAATACCATATTCTTTTGCAATAACAGTCAGGGTTTTAACTAAAACTAAATCTTTATTATCATTTAAAATATTTCTTATAAACTCCCCTTCAATTTTTATATATTCCACAGGAAATCTTCTCAAATATTGAAAGGAACAGAAACCTGATCCAAAATCGTCTATGGCAAAACCAAAACCTTCATTTTTGAGGTTTGCTATAAATTTATCCAACAAAGAGATATTTTTTACAGTTTCACGTTCTGTAATTTCAAAAACTATTCTTGATCTATCAAAATGGTAATGTTCGGTAATCCTTAAAACTTCCGGTATAAATTCACTGATAACAAGGGAACGAGGTGATAAATTTATAAACAACTTACCTTTATAACTTGACTTTAGAGTTTCAATTATAGCATTTTCAAGTAAAATTAGGTCAAGTTTAGAAATAACCCCAATCTTTTCAGCAATCTCTATAAACTCATAAGCATTCATAACTCCTTCTGGCGTATCAATCCTACTTAATACTTCACAAAATTCCACCTCATTTGTAAAATTATTCATTATCGGTTGAAAATATGGGATGATCTTTTTATCATTAACCGCTTTTGTAACCAAAATTGTTTTGTCTGATATAGCTTTGAATACTTCAAACACATCCGATTCAGAAGGTATAATTATCTTATTCTTACCTTCTTCCT
>JAINCL010000052.1:0-1323 GCA_036574145.1 Deferribacterales bacterium
TAATCAAAAACCTCTGAAAAACTACCTAATGTTAACAAATGATAAAAAACTGGATAAAGCTATAGTAAAATCTAAGCTTTTAACATTTTTAAATCATAAAAATATCGATATAAAAAAGCATTCCTAATGTCTTGTAAAGTAATAACAAATATTTTAATTTATTTATTGAGATAATCATTTTGTTTTACCATGAACATGGTAACATAATTAAAAAATTAAATTTAAATAAGTCTTGAAACATTTTCAAATATAATTAATAAATATTAGCAACTATAATGAGTAAAGTTACATTCGATAATGGAAATCATAAATGTATAATTTTTGATAATGTTCTTGATGGATGGTGCAGACAGGACAATATCCCCTTTTTAAAATAAATTAAATATTACAAATTAATTTCAACAGTCTGTCAAAACTTACTATCAATTATACATTAATATAAATTTTAAACCTTTCCAATAACCCTTTCACCTCATCCAACCCATACGGTTTTGGAAGATAATCGTTAAAACCATATGCCTTAGGATTCTGCAAAATAGGATCACTGGAATAACCTGAAGATACCACAAAATAGCTTTTTACACCCATCTCTTTTAGTTTCTCCATGGTCTGTAATCCATTTAACCCTTCCCTTATGGTGAGATCCAAAATTATCATATCAAATTCTTCCTTATTTACCGCATCAATCACCTCTTCTCCACAATTTACCGTTTTAATATCTGCACCTAATGTCCCCATTAGTAATCCAAAAGAATCTCTCAAAAACTCCTCATCGTCCATATATAAAACCTTAAATCGGTATCTATCATCATTAATAACATCATTTACTATTATCTCCCCATCTTCACAAATATAACTATATATAGCCTTAACTAAAATCTCAAACTCACAACCTATATCTTGATTCTTAAAACCTATATACCCCCCATGTTGTTGAATTATAGAATAACATGTGGCAAGCCCCAACCCTGTCCCAGTTGATTTCGTGGTATAAAACGGTTCGAATACTTTATCCTTTATATGTTCAGGTATCCCGGGACCTGTATCTCTTATTGTAATCCTCGCATATAATCCTTTCTCAAGATTATATAAATTATCTTCTTCGAGATTTATTAGCTTAGCAGACACCGTTAATTTACCAAGATTATTCATCGCTTCTCTGGCATTGATCACTATATTACTTATCACCTGCCCAAACATCCCCTCATCTATATAAGCACAGATCTTTTCAGTTTCAAATTCGTACTGTAATGATACATTGCTACCTTTTAGAGAAAAATCGCAGATTCTCTTTATAAGTGGTATTATATCATTATATTTAAA
>JAINCL010000008.1:0-2260 GCA_036574145.1 Deferribacterales bacterium
CTTCTGGTTATCTTTTATATTTAACATTAGATAATCAAGAAGTAGTTTTTTGTTTTCTGGATCTTCTATCTCAAAAAGTATCTCGACCCTTCTATCCAGATTACGTACCATCCAATCTGCAGTGGAGAGATAAATTGAATAATTACCTCCATTTTGAAAATAGATAACCCTTGGATGTTCTAAAAATCTACCTATAATACTTTTTATAGTTATATTATCGCTTATACCTTTTAGACCAGGGATTACTGATGTGATACCTCTGATAATGAGATCTATTTTTACACCTGATTGTGAAGCTTCATATAGTTTTAGTGTTAATTCTTTATCATAAAGGGAGTTTAGTTTTGCTATGATACGGGCTGGTTTACCTTTTTTAGCGTATGAGATTTCATTATCTATCAATTTGATGAGTTTATTTCTAATATATTTAGGTGCTGTCACTAATTTTTCCCAACCAAATGGATCTGAATAGCTCATAAGATAATTAAAAAGTTTTACAGTATCGTTCCCAATAACTTCATCTGATGTAAGAAAATCTATATCTGTGTATAGATTTGCGGTAATTTCGTTATAATTCCCGGTGGAAAGGTGGGTGTATCTAACTATTCTATTATTTTCTCTACGAACAATAAGTAATGCTTTTGCATGTATTTTTAGATCAACAAAACCGTAGGTGACTATACACCCAGCTTTCTCAAGTCTTTCTGCCCATTCAAGATTTCTCTCTTCATCGAATCTCGCCTTTAGTTCGATGACAACGCACACATGTTTACCTGCAAGTGCTGCCTTTTCCAGTGGTTTGAGTATTGAAGAATCTCTATTTGCACGGTATAATGTCATCTTAATGGCTATTACTTCTGGGTCTTCAGCTGCTTGAGATACCAAATTAGATATTATATAAAATTCATTGTACGGTCTTATTAAGAGGATATCTCTCTTTTTTAATGTTTTAAATATATTTTCTTTTTCTATATAGTTTGGGATATGTTGAACTAATTTTTTATATTTCAATTGTGGTATATTAAGGTCGATGGAGATTAAAAATTTATAATCGATTATTTGGTTATTCTTATAGGTATCAATTTCATCTAACCTAAAGTAGCTTTGAAGTAAATGTTTTGAATCTTCACTAAAATTACCCATTATCTCAATTCTTACAGGTTCCCCGATGATCCTCTTATTTAAAGAGCTTTTGATCTCGTTGTAAAGATCCTCAACTTCATCATTATTAAAATTTAGGTCAGCATTTCTTGTAATTCTGAATATGAAATTTTCCATCAACTCAGAATCTTTATAAATATATTGTAAAAAATGACTTATAATATCTTCGAGGAGGAAGATATATATACCAGACTCATCTTGAAAAGTATAGAATCTTTTGATGGAGTTTGGTATTATTATGATAGAGTTATATGAATCAGAACTGTTTTTGATCTTAGAAAATATATTAAGCCCCAGGTTATGAATAAAGGGGAAAGGATTAGATGGACTTATGGTTATTGGGGAGATCTGGGGGAGTATTTCGTTGAAAAATAATGAATCTATGGGGAATTGGTCAAAATTTTTAGATTTTAAAAATATCTTATGCTTCATAAGTTCATCGGAAACTGCTTGATAGATCCTTTCTAACTCGGGTAGCAGTTTACAGATCTTTTTGTTTATTTTCTTCAATTGTTCTGTTGGTGTAAGTCCCGATAGATCAGGTTTTTGTAGATCAGATTTTATTTGATCTTTGATCCCTGCAACCCTTATCATGAAAAATTCATCAAGATTTGAAGTAAATATACCTAAAAACTTTAACTTTTCTAATAGTGGGACATCATTATCTTCTGCTTCAAATAATACCCTTTCATTAAATGATAACCAGCTTAGTTCTCTGTTAAAAAAAAGGTTATTCATAGTTTAATTTAGCCTCGAAAATTATAGGTACACCGAAAATTTCAAGAAAATCTCTATTTTTTCTATTAAAAACTTTTTCCTCTATATAGGGGATTTCTCTACATATTGCAGTTACTTTTATCAAAGTATCAGAGATTGATAAAATGAAATCGTTTATAATCTGCATGTGGCTTGCATCCAGTGAATCTGCTATTTTAAGTATTGCCACGAGTTTTTTGACCAGTAAAAGTTCTGATGGAGTAAGACGGCTTAGTATGTCATCGGTTTTTATCTTTTTTTCCCTATGTAAAAATGATATTATGGAGATTAGCTGGATATCTCTTTTGTCGTAACCGGGCATCTTAAAGGCGTTTACTATATA
>JAINCL010000053.1:0-4254 GCA_036574145.1 Deferribacterales bacterium
TAAGACCTGCAACTGTTTGTGCAATATTTATCTTCTTCTTGTTCAAAAAGTCATACTTTGGCATATTGGACTTTTCATAAAAAGCCTGTGGGTTTGCCATATGCTGATAATGCCAATCATCAGGGTATTTACCACCTACCCTTGCAAGATCTGGACCTGTTCTTTTAGATCCCCAAAGGTGTGGTCTATCATAATAGAACTCACCTGCTTTTGAATAATCGCCATATCTCAGTACATCTGCTTTTAATGGTCTTACCGTTTGAGTATGGCAGTTCATACAACCCTCACGCATATATATATTACGTCCAGCCAACTCAAGAGGTGTAAAAGGTTTAAGATTTTCCAGTTTTGGATGCATCTCATCCCTCATCATTGGATAAAACATGGTAACAAATGTACCTATAAGTACAGTAATAGTTGCAACAATTGTAAAGAGAAGAGCTTTACTGTATAATCCATTTCCATGTCCTGACATATAGCCCCCCTTACGCATTAGCAGTGGCTAACTGTGCCGCTGCTTCCTTTTTACCTTTTTGTATGGTCATATATATGTTGTATAAGAAGAATAACATCCCAACAACAAATATCACCCCGGCAATGGTCCTCATCTGCCAATATGGATAGTTAGCAATAACTGTCTCGATGAATGTATATTTCAATGTACCATCTGGATTTGTCATCTTCCACATTGCCCCTTGCTGAATACCAGTTATCCACATGGTTATTGAGAACATAAGCTGCCCTATCAACACTATCCAGAAATGGATATTTGCTATCTTTTCACTGTAGATCTCTGTTTTATAAATATGTGGTATTATATAATAAATAGAACCACAAATAACCATTGTAACCCAGCCCATAGTACCCATATGAACATGTCCTGGTACCCAGTCTGTATAGTGTATCAATGAACTAATAACCCTTATACCTTGAGATGGCCCCTGAATTGTCTGAAGCCCATAGAATGTTACTCCCACTATAAAAAACTTTGTAAGGTACTTATTTTTCATAACTGACCAGTCAGATTCCACTGTAAAGTACCCGTTAACCACAGAACCCCATGATGGAGCAATGAGAAAAAGTGTAAAAGCGATACCAAGTGTCTGTATCCAATCTGGCAAAGGAGTATACACAAGGTGATGTGCACCTGTCCAAAGGTAGGCAAATATCAAAGACCAGAATGATATAATTGATAGCCTGTGGCTATAAATCGGAAGTCCAGTGGATTTTGGTAAAAAGTAATAAAACATCGCAAGAATAGGTGTGGTAAACAGGAACCCAACAGCATTATGACCATACCACCACTCAACGTTGGCACTATTTACACCTGCAAAAAGATGATACGATTTTGTAAGAGTAGCAGGTATTGAAAGATTATTAACTATATAAAGTATTGCTACCGTTACAACTGTGGCAATAATATACCACAATGAGATATACATCTCATTCTCTTTTCTTTTAAAAATCGTTCCCATGACATTTATTGCAAATATCACCCATAAAATAACAACAGCAACATCGATAGGCCACTCAAACTCAGCATACTCAAGATTCTGACTATAACCCATAAAAAGGGTCAAGGTAGCAAGAGCAATCCCTGCATTGAATAACCAAAGATGAAATCTTGCAAGTTTTGGGAACAGAAGTGGTCTTTTGGTAAGCCTAATAACTAAATAGTAAAAAATACCGAACTCAGCACCAATGCCAAGTCCATAGGCAAGAACGTTGGTATGAACAGTTCTCAACCGACCGAAAGAAAAATACTCACCAAAATTAAAATCTGAGTTCCACAGCTGAATGGAGATCAAAAGCCCTATTACAAGACCTATAACACCCCAAAACAGACAGGAAACGATAAAACCTTTTACCGTTTGGTAATCGTATTGGTACTCATTCATACATACCTCCTATCTTTTTTAGTGCTTCTTCATCAAAGATAAAATCTTTTATCTTTGCATTCTTTAATTTCTCAATCATTTCATATTGAATAGTTGCAAAGAAATGGGTAATATGACATATAGGATTCAATTTACAGGATTCTGGCATATTTACACAGGCATTTATCTCAGGCTCAAACCCCATACAACAAATAAGATCAAATATGGATAACTCAGCTATATTATTATTCAATAAATACCCGCCATTCTTACCGGTCTTAGTAATAATTATACCACATTTTGAAAGTTTGTGTAAAATTTTTATTGTATTTGACAAAGATATGAAAAGATTTTCTGATATATCTTCAGCTTTCACTAAACTGTTTTTTCCCAATAGATATGCAACTATTCTAATTGCATAATCTATCTCTTTTTTAACCACAGGCATTGTTTACCTCACAAGTAATAAATACTATTATTTATAAAAAAAGTCAACAATAAAATAAAATTTCTACTATAACTCCAACTCCCTACCGTAAACCTTCACTATTATCTCTCTTGCTATCTCCTCTACAGATTTATTAGTTGTATCTACCAGATGCCAGCTTCTATTACGCCCAACAAGTTCATATATATATTCCACCTCTTCAAGAATCTTTTTTAGATTTGTATAGTCTGAAGAGGTTCTATAGTGCCTTAATCTTTCCAATCTTACCTTCTGTAACACTTCAGGATCCATTATCAGACATACAATCTTGTTTGGATCAACAAACGATAACTCCTCCGGTAACTTCATACCAAAGATCACAGGGATATTTACAACTTTATACCCAAGCTGAGCAAGGTAAAAAGAAGTAGGGGTTTTAGATGTCCTAGATAACCCTAAGATAACTATATCAGCTTCCCTTATCCTTTTAAAACTTTTCCCATCATCATGTTCTATCGCAAAATCTATCGCCTCAATCCTTTTAAAATACTTACTATCCACTCTTCTCAAAAGATTTGGATCCTCTTTCGGCTCTTTATCGAGAAAAATCCTAAATTTTTCTACAGGCGGTCCCAATATATCATGATGAAGGATATTTTCTTCATGGCATAAGGTGTGGATTAACCTCCTCAATGACTTTTTGGCAATTGTAAAAGCTACAAAAGCATTATCATTTTTAGCTGCCATTATAGCTGATTTAATCTTATCTTCACTATCCATTTTGGAATAAACTATTAATTTCAGATTTAGATCATCAAATTGTATCAAACAAGCCCTGACAACATTTATAGCACTTTGACCTGTCCCATCAGAAAGTATATATACCTTTTTTAAATTGGAATCACTACCCTCACCAATGGTATGTATCTCCATCTCTACTCTCCTATCATCTTAATGAAAGCATCCTCATCAATTACCATTATACCAAGACTTTTTGCTTTTTCAAGTTTACTTCCTGGGTTTTCTCCAACAATAAGATAATTCAGTTTTTTGCTGACACTACTTGCTATCGTCCCCCCATTCTTGATAATTAGATCCTCAAAATATTTTCTCGGTTTGGACAAGGTCCCGGTAATTAAAAAAGTTAAGCCATTTAACTTACCTTGAGCCTTCTGCTGTTCCATATTTACACCGTTTATTTTTAAAAAATCTATCATCTTTCTTACTTCATCTTTACTGAAGTAATCAACAATAGATCTGGCAATTTCATCTCCTATACCATGAATATCCATGATATCATCATATCTGGCATTCATAAGATTATCTATATTGCTAAATTTTGATGCAAGTAGTTGGGCAGTTTTGATTCCGATATTTTCAATACCAAGCGCATATATAAATCTATAAAATTCCCTATTTTTACTCTCTTCGATAGATCTTAATATATTATCTTCCGAAAGCTCCCCAAAACCTTCCATCCAGTGTATATCACCTTTTTTTAATCTATATATATCACTTATAGACCTAACTAACCCAGTTTCATAAAATTTCTCAACACTCTTTTCTCCAAAACCTTTTATATCCATAGCGTCCCTGCTTGCATAGTGTACAATAGCACCTTTTATCCTATCAGGACAATTTTCATTCAAACATTTCCAATAAGCATCAATCTTTAACAACCTATTATTACATGAAGGGCAAAATTCAGGGAAAACTATGCTCCTCTCCACCCCAATCCTTCTTTCTAGAATAACTTTGATTACTTTTGGAATGATTTCACCACTTTTTTCCACAAAAACATAATCACCTACCTTTACCCCGAGCCGTTTTATCTCATCTTCATTATGTAAGGAGGCTTTCGAAACGGTGCTTCCAGAGATATGAACAGGTTCAAGAATAGCAACAGGTGTCACAATTCCTGTTCTACCCACCTGAAAAATTACATCCAAT
>JAINCL010000054.1:0-25409 GCA_036574145.1 Deferribacterales bacterium
GTTGTAAAATATGGATTACCTGTGCCGGCTCCGAAAATCACTACTCTATTCTTCTCCAGATGTCTCATAGCTCTTCTTCTTATGTAAGGTTCCGCGATCTGTCTCATCTCGATGGATGTCTGAACCCTTGTGGGAACACCTATACTTTCAAGAGCATTTTGAAGTGCAAGGGCATTGATTACAGTGGCAAGCATCCCCATGTAATCAGCAGAAACTCTGTCCATATCTTTTGCAGACTCCGATACCCCTCTAAAGATATTACCACCACCAACCACAATACCCATTGTTACCCCAAGTTCTAAGGCTTCTTTGATTTCATTCGCAATAAATTTTAAGACATCGCCATCGATCCCATAATTTTGCTCCCCCATGAGAGCTTCACCACTTAGTTTTAACAATATACGACTATAGATAGGTTTCATGATCTATTCTCCTTTAATTTCTCTTGTATCCGATACCGTATGTTCAAAATCGTAGCTTTTTTCTGTAAAAGGGAACTTAAATACCGATTTATAATTTATTGTAATAATAATTGAGTTATCCTTCCTTGTTATTGTTATATCATCGTCGGTTAAAGTAATACCCACACCCTCAGCCTCTTTTTTCAATAGCTCAATGGTTTTTTCTATAGACAGATCTGTCCTCTTTGTAATGATCGCCTTGGCGGTATTCTTATATATTCCAAATTGTGCATATGGGAGTATAAATAAAAAAGCGGAAAATAATATATAAAATGTAACAAGTAACATCAAAAGGAACTTCAAAAAATTCAACATACAGCCCCCAATCTATAAACAGCTACTTTTATAATATATTAACGAATTAATTTCAATAGTCTGTTAAACCTAATTTCAAATTTATCACCAAATTGCCATGACCAGTAGATGATGAGAGCTTTCCCTTTTATCGATTTTTCACTGACAAAACCCCAAAATCTACTATCAAAACTTGCGTCTCTATTGTCCCCCATGACAAAATAGTAACCTTCAGGTATTGTTATTTCCGGGAAATTATCCCTTGGATTCACCTGTTCAGGGAGGATGAATTCAGATTCGTATCTTACATAACTTTCATCTATCGGTTTACCATTCAAATAAACCTTTTTATTTACCATCTTAATTCTGTCTCCGGGGATTGCTATAACCCTTTTTATAAAATCTTTTTCAGGCTCCAATGGGTACTCAAATACGATGATATCACCTCTTTGAGGTTTTTTAAACCAAAAAGCAGCCTTGTTCACCAATAGATGGTCACCTATCAGTAAGGTATTTAGCATCGAGCCAGAAGGGATTTTGTAAGCCTGTATAAAAAATGCCCTTATAATCATTGCCACTACAAAAGCTACTACTATTGAATCGATGGTATCTTTAAATTTGTTCTTTTGTGGTTTTATTTCAGCTTCTTTAATATCTGTATCGGATATCTTTTCGTTCATAACTAATCCTCATTTATTTTTAATACTGCCAGGAAGGCCTCCTGAGGCAGTTCAACTTTACCAACCATCTTCATCCTTTTCTTGCCCTCTTTCTGCTTTTCAAGCAATTTTCTCTTCCTTGTGATATCTCCACCATAACATTTAGCAGTTACATTTTTTCTAAAGGCTTTGACGGTAGACCTTGCAATAACTTTATTCCCAAGTGCAGCTTGTATAGCCACCTCAAACATCTGTCGTGGTATAACATCCTTCATCTTTTCAACAAGATCTCTACCTTTATAGTAAGCTTGATCTCTATGAACTATGATGCTCAGAGCATCTACAGGTTCACCATTAATCAATATGTCAAGCTTTACCATGTCAGCTTCATGGTATCCTGCATGTTCATAATCGAATGAAGCATACCCTTTTGTAATCGATTTTAATTTATCGTAAAAATCTAATACTATCTCACACAATGGAACATCATATTCAAGCATTACCCTTGTGGATGAGATATAATGCATGTTTTTCTGAAAACCTCTTCTTTTTTGGAGAAGCTGGATTACATTACCTATATATTCATTAGGTACAATTATGGTTGCTTTAATTATAGGTTCTTCAATCTTTGAAATCTCTCCCGGATTCGGGAATTTTACAGGGTTATCAACCTCAACGACCTCACCGTTGGTCTTATAAACCTTATAAATAACCATTGGTGCTGTGGTGATAAGATTAAGGCCGAATTCCCTTTCAAGTCTTTCCTGTATAATCTCCATATGTAATAGACCTAAAAATCCACATCTAAATCCAAATCCTAATGCGGCGGAGTTTTCAGGTTCGAAGGTAAAGGAGCTATCATTTAAGGAAAGCTTTTCTAGAGCATCTCTTAAATCATCAAAATCGTTGGTATCCACTGGATAAAATCCACAAAACACAACAGGTTTAACATTTTTAAATCCTGGGAAAGGTTCACTGGTTCTATTTTTTGGATTTGTGAGGGTATCACCTATCCTAACATCCTTTAACTCTTTTATCCCCGCAATAACAAATCCAACTTCACCCGCTGAAACAGTCTCAACATTTTTTGCAATAGGTGTAAAAACACCAACTTTGTCAACCTGGTATTCTTTGTTGTTGGACATGAAGCAGAAAGTATCGCCAACCTTTATTTCTCCATCTATAACTCTAACTAAAATTACAACTCCTTGATATGAATCATACCAGGAATCAAATACCATAGCTTTCAGGGGCTTATCTTTATCACCTTTTGGATGTGGGATATATTTTATCAGCGATTCAAGTATCTCTTTGATACCTATCCCCTCTTTTGCACTGGCTAAAACTGCGTGGCTTGCATCGATACCTATAACCTCTTCTATCTCTTTCTTAACCCTTTCTGGATCTGCACCGGGTAGATCTATCTTGTTAATCACAGGTATCAATTCAAGATTTTGTTCTATAGCCATATAAACATTTGCTATGGTTTGAGCTTCAACACCCTGGGATGCATCAACTACAAGTAAAGCACCTTCACATGCTGCAAGACTTCTTGAAACTTCGTATGTAAAGTCCACGTGTCCAGGGGTGTCAATTAAGTTTAGCTGGTAGAGGTTTCCATCATCAGCCTTATAATTTAATCTAACTGTCTGAGCTTTAATGGTAATTCCTCTTTCCCTTTCAATATCCATAGAATCGAGGAGCTGTTCTTTCATTAATCTTTTCTCAATTGCACCAGTGTATTCAATAAGTCTATCTGCAAGTGTAGATTTACCATGATCGATATGAGCTATTATACTAAAATTTCTTATAAATCTTTTATCCATTTACCACTAACCTTCCTTATTTATTACTATCGCAAATCCCCTATTTTCACCTACCTATTTACAACTCAACTACTTAACCATTTACTATCTCCCCACAGATGTGTAGTTAAAACCAAGACTTTTCATTTTCTGGGGTTCGTATATATTTCTTAAATCTGCAAGGTTATTCCCTTTCATTAACCTCTTAATCTTTTCCATATCAAGTTTTCTAAATTGATTCCATTCGGTAACTATTACAAGACAATCTGCATTTTCTACAGCTTCATATTCTCCATTACAATAGATTATTCTGTTTCCAAAATATTCTTTACTATTTTTCATCGCTTCCGGGTCAAAAGCTTTAACAGTGGCACCCATCTTAAGTAATTCGTTAATAATTGTAATGGATGGTGATTCTCTCATATCATCCGTATTCGGTTTGAAAGCAA
The DNA here is from genome assembly GCA_036574145.1 of Deferribacterales bacterium. Lineage (GTDB taxonomy): Bacteria > Chrysiogenota > Deferribacteres > Deferribacterales > Calditerrivibrionaceae > Calditerrivibrio. The sequence continues at coordinate 3,669 of JAINCL010000054.1, forward strand.
GTCCAAGTATAGCAAAAGTAAAACCGTTCAAACAACCATCTTTTCTTTCTATATTTAAAAGTTTTAATATTTTATCAACCATCCTTTTTTTCTGCTCTTCGTTAACCTGAATGACAGTATCAACGATCTTAAATTTATAGCCATGGGACTGAGCTATATATGACAATGCCCGGGTATCTTTTGGAAAACATGAGCCACCATAACCAGGACCTGGATGGAGGAATTTTGGGCCTATTCTACCATCCATACCCATACCTTTAGCCACTTTATGGACATCAGCTCCCACAAGTTCACATAGATTAGCAATTTCATTTATGAAAGTAACCTTAGTAGCCAAAAAAGCGTTCGATGCATATTTAATCATCTCAGCTGTTTCTATATTGGTTATTACAAAGGGTGCTTCATTTAGATAGTGGGCACTATATACATCTTTCATTATTGCTATTGCTTCATCACTTTCCGCACCAATGACAATACGGTCGGGTCTTAAAAAATCATTTACAGCAGCACCCTCTCTTAAAAATTCAGGATTACTTACGACATCAAATCTTATCTTATCACCAACTATCGATTTTATTATCTTTTTAACATATTGACCTGTTCCTACAGGAACAGTACTTTTATTAACAATAACTTTATAACCGTTCATATTTTCAGCAATGGTTCTTGCTGCTGCTTCTACATATCTAAGATCGGCACTTCCATCTTCTTTAGAAGGTGTTCCAACAGCTATGAAAATCACCAGATTATTTTTTACAGCTTCAGCTATGTTTGTTGTAAAGCTTAAACGACCTTCTTTACTATTTTTGTTAACAATATCATCAAGACCAGGTTCAAATATAGGTATTTTACCATTTTTTAACATCTCTATCTTCTTTTCATCGATATCGACACATGTTACAAACATTCCAAATTCAGCAAGACATGCTCCGGTAACAAGTCCAACATAACCTGTTCCTATGACAGCAATTCTCATTACACACCTCTCTCTTTTGTTCAAATTTTTATTATTACATGTTATCGGTAAATTATGCAAGTATTTTCTTGTAAAATAGATTGGTTGAGTGGTTGAGTAGTTGAGTGGGTATTGGGGCAGTGGGTAAAAGGTTAAAAGTGGAAGGTGAAGCTGGAGCGGCAACTTATTTAAGTTTTCTGGGATTTTTTGGGAAAGTTGGGGAAATGCTGGAGCACTGATTAAAAGAGCACAACTCTGACACCAAGATGTCTATATGTTTTGATTTAAAAAGTGCAATTTGTTGGTATTTAATCAAACTTATGTTCTGTTTAGCATAAATAAAAATATTTTAGTAGTATTGTTAAAATTATCGTTGACAAAAATGTTTAGTTTTGTTAGATGTAAAAAAGTATACAGTATACATTGGGGTGAGTTAAATGATTAGTGTTGACTTTACATTAGGTTTACAAATACTGCAATTTCTGATTATACTTGTTGTAAGTAAAAAACTTATATTTGATCCTGTTCTTGCAACGATAAATAGTCGTAATGGTAAGATTCAGAAGTTGCTTAATGAAGCTGACTCTTTAAGGGGAGAAGTTTCTAAAATTAAGAAAGACTATGAAGAGAAGTTGCAAGCAGTAAAAATAGAAGTTGCAGAGTATCAAAAGAAGATGAGGGATGAGGCGTTGGCTGAAGCATCTGCCATTGTTGGTAAAGTAAAAGCTGAGGTTGATGATAAGATCATTAAGGCTAGGCATGAAATAGAATTGCAATTTGGGAAATCTAAAAGTGCTCTCGAAGCAGAGGCAAATATGTTGGCTGATATAATTGTAGATAAAATAATAGGTAAAGTAGGATAAAGGAGATTAAGGTGGTTAGGTATTTATATTGTATTTTATCAATTTTGTTGTTGCCTGTAATTGCTCTGGCTTCTGAAGGGCATGGTGGAAATCAATTTATGGGTTTTGTTTGGAGATTAATAGTTTTTGTAGTTTTTGTTTATATATTGGTGAAGTTTTTGAAATCGCCCATTTTGGGGGCTCTCGATAAAAGAACTGCTGAGATTAAATCTGCTATTGATGAAGCGTTGAAAGCCCGTGAAGAAGCTGAAAAAGAGTTAAAAGAATATAGAGATAAGCTTGCATCTATGAATAAAGAACTTGAAGAAATGAAGGATAGGGCTTTTAAGGTTGCTGAGGCTGAGAAAGAGAAGGTTCTGGCTGATGCTCATCAGACAGCATTAAAGTTGAGGCAGTTTGCTGAATCTATGATAGAATCTGATCTTGCAAGGGCGAAGGATGAGCTTAAAAGGTATGCTTTTGGTTTGGCAAAAAATATTGCCGAAGAGAAACTAAAGTCTGGACTTGATACTACTAAGCATGAAGCTGTAATAAAAGATAATATCAAAAAGATAGGAGAACTAAGTTGAAAGATATAGTTGTTTCCAAAAGGTATGCGCTTGCACTTTATAATTTTTTAAAAGATAGTGGTGAAAAAGAGAAGGTTGTAAGTGATTTTGTTAAGCTTTATGAATGTTTTGAAAGTAGTGATGATTTTGTGAAAATAGTAAAAAATCCTCTTATTAAAAAAGAGGAAAAGTTAAAAGCTGTTGAGGCTATTAGTAATTATTTAGGGCTCAGTAACATTGTTACTATCTTTTTAAAATTATTAGTGGAGAAGAATAGGTTAATGTTATTGGAGGGGATTTATAAGAGCTTAATAGAGCTATATAATGATGAGTCAGGGATAGTTGATGCTGAAGTAGTTTTAGCAATTGATCCTACTGAAAATATAAAAGAGAGTCTGTCCTCTGTCTTGGTTAAACTAACAGGTAAAAAGGCAAGGTTGAACATCAGAAGGGATGATAAGATCATTGGTGGTTTTACTGCTAAGGTAAAAAGTAATTTATATGATGGTAGTATCAAAGGTCAGTTGGAAAAGTTATCAGAAAAAATGTTGGAAATATAAATACTAAATAGATTAAGGAGTTGTTCTGATGCAGATAAGAGCAGAAGAGATCAGTAAGATTATAAGAGAACAGATTCAAAATTTTGAACAAAAAGTTCAAATGGAAGAGATAGGGACAGTTCTCAGTGCTGGTGATGGTATTGCTAAGGTTTATGGCTTGGATAATGCTATGTCAGGAGAATTGGTTGAATTCCCTGGTGGAGTTTATGGAATTGTATTTAACCTTGAGGAAGATAATGTTGGTATAGTTGTAATGGGTGATTATGAACACATTAAAGAAGGTGATGTGGTTAAAAGAACAGGTAGGATTGCTTCAGTTCCTGTAGGTGAAGCCCTTGTGGGAAGAGTTGTAAACCCATTAGGTATGCCAATAGATGGTAAAGGTCCGTTAAATACAACAGAGTATGATGTTATCGAAAAGATTGCTCCAGGTATCATCAAAAGAAAGCCTGTGCATGAACCTCTACAAACAGGTATAAAAGCAATCGACTCAATGATTCCAATAGGTAGAGGGCAAAGGGAGTTGATAATCGGTGATAGACAGACTGGTAAAACTGCCATTGCCATTGATACAATTATAAATCAAAAAGGTAAAGATGTAATATGCGTTTATGTTGCAATAGGTCAGAAAAGGTCTACAGTTGCACGTATTGTTGATACACTTGAGAAACATGGAGCTATGGATTATACAATAATAGTTTCGGCAACTGCAAGTGATCCCGCTCCACTTCAGTTTATCGCACCTTTTGCAGGATGTACAATGGGTGAGTATTTCAGGGATAGAGGGAAACATGCTCTTCTGATCTATGATGATCTGTCTAAACAGGCTACTGCATATAGACAGCTATCATTGCTTCTTAGAAGGCCACCTGGGCGTGAGGCATATCCTGGTGACGTATTCTATCTACATTCAAGATTGTTGGAAAGAGCTGCAAAATTGAATGATGAGTTTGGAGCAGGTTCACTTACTGCGCTTCCAATAATTGAAACACAGGCTGGTGACGTTTCGGCTTATATCCCTACGAACGTTATTTCTATTACAGATGGACAGATATATCTTGAAAGTGACCTTTTCTATTCAGGTATAAGACCGGCTGTAAATGTTGGTTTGTCAGTTTCAAGGGTTGGTGGTGCTGCGCAAATTAAAGCTATGAAGCAGGTTGCAGGAAGACTTCGTCTTGAACTTGCACAATATAGGGAGCTTGCAGCGTTTGCACAGTTCGGAAGCGATCTTGATGCTGCTACTCAAGCACAGTTAAATAGAGGTGAGAAGCTGGTTGAACTTCTCAAACAGGGGCAATATGAGCCTGTACCAGTTGAGGAGCAGGTATTATCGATCTTCTGTGGAGTAAATGGATACCTTGATGATATCCCCACAAGAAGTGTAAGGAAGTTTGAAAGTGAATTTATAAATTATGTAAAAATTAATAAGCCTGCTATTTTACAAGAAATTAGAGAGAAGAAAGCTCTTTCTGATGAGCTGATGAATAATATGAAAGCAGCGGTGGAAGAATTTAAAAAGCAGTTTACTGCTTAAGATAAGGATGCCAAAATGCCAGGAATGAGGGATATTAAAAGAAAAATAGGCTCTGTAAAAAACACGCAGAAGATAACCAAAGCGATGAAAATGGTTTCTGCTGCGAAGATGAGAAAGGCGCAAGATGCTATGAACGCTGCTAAGCCTTATGCTCAAAAATTATCAGAGCTTGTTAATAATATTGGTAGTAGAGTCTCAAAGGAGATACATCCTTATTTAGAGTTAAGGGAAGAAGTTAGAAATGTGGGGATAGTTGTTATAAGCTCTGATAGGGGTCTATGTGGAGCTTTTAATAACAATATTACAAAAGCATTTCTTAATTTCGTTAGAGAATTAAATGGTAAAAGTATAAAAGTTATAACCGTAGGTAAAAAGATAGACGAGTTTTTAAGAAAAAGAAAATATGATATATTGGATAGCTATGCCTCTTTCGGCGGCAGAATAAGGTATGATGATGCTGTTGAGATAGGGGAGAAGGTATCCAATTATTTTATTGATGGGACTATTGATGAACTTTATGTGATTTATAATGAATTTAAATCTATCGTTTACCAGACACCAAAAGTAATTAAGTTGTTACCTGTTGCTATTTCAGAAGGTGGTGAAGATGCTATGGATTATCTCTATGAGCCAAATCCAGAGCTCCTTATTAAAGAAATATTGCCTAAATTTTTAAACTTTAATATTTTTAGTACATTGCTTGAATCTACAGCAGGTGAGCATGGCGCGAGAATGGCTGCAATGGATAATGCTACAAGAAATGCAGGGGAGTTTATCAAAAAACTTACCCTTACATATAACAAAGCAAGACAGGCAGCTATTACAAAAGAGATACTTGATATAGTTAATGGTGCAGAAGCATTAAAATAAATAAGTGGTAGCGGAGAGTAACGATGGCTAATATTGGAAAGATAGTACAGGTAATCGGTCCTGTGGTCGACATTAAGTTTGACTCTGGGCATTTACCTGAAATTTACAATGCTGTAAAAATTGAGAATAAAGCAACCGGAACAGTGGTTGTTTGCGAAGTAGAACAGCATCTTGGTGAAAACACTGTTAGGGCGGTGTCTATGACATCCACTGATGGTTTGGTTAGAGGTATGGATGTTATCGACACTGGTAAGCCAATTACTGCACCTGTTGGTAAAGGTGCACTTGGTAGGATTCTTAATGTTACAGGTGATCCTGTTGATGAATTGGGTGCTGTAGAAGCTAATGATTACTGGCCAATTCACAGACCAGCGCCAAAACTTGAAGATCAGGATACCGGTAGTAATATTCTGGAAACCGGTATTAAGGTTATTGACCTTCTTGAGCCATACACTAAAGGTGGTAAGACAGGTCTTTTCGGTGGTGCTGGAGTTGGTAAAACAGTTCTTATTATGGAGCTTATTAACAACATTGCAAAACAGCATGGTGGTTATTCTGTTTTTTGTGGTGTTGGTGAAAGAACAAGGGAAGGTAACGACTTGTATTTAGAGATGAAGGAATCAGGAGTTCTCGATAAAGTTGCACTAGTGTATGGCCAGATGAATGAGCCCCCCGGTGCAAGGATGAGGGTAGGTCTTACTGGGCTTACAATTGCTGAATATTTTAGAGATGTTGAAGGGCAGGACGTGTTACTGTTCATCGATAATATATTTAGATTTACACAGGCTGGTTCTGAGGTTTCTGCTCTTCTTGGACGTATGCCTTCTGCGGTTGGTTACCAGCCAACACTTGGTACTGAGATGGGTGAGCTTCAGGAAAGGATTACTTCAACTAAGAAAGGGTCAATTACATCAGTTCAGGCTGTATACGTGCCAGCTGACGACCTTACAGACCCAGCTCCTGCTACAACATTTGCACACCTTGATGCTACAACAGTTTTATCAAGACAGATTGCAGAACTTGGTATCTATCCTGCTGTGGATCCACTTGATTCTACTTCAAGGATCCTTGATCCAAATATTGTTGGGGTAGAACACTATACGGTGGCAAGGGATGTTCAGAAGATTCTTCAAAGGTATAAAGAGCTTCAGGATATTATTGCGATCCTTGGTATGGAAGAACTTACTGAAGAAGATAAGTTGATAGTTGCTCGTGCAAGGAAAATACAGCGTTTCTTGTCACAACCATTCCATGTTGCTGAGCAGTTTACAGGTATGAAAGGTAAATATGTAAAACTGAGTGATACTATTAAAGGGTTTAAAGAGATCATTTCTGGTAAATGTGATGATCTGCCAGAACAGGCATTTTACATGGTTGGTGGTATAGAAGAAGTTTACGAAAAAGCTGAACAACTTAAGAAAAGAGGCTAATTATGGCTGAAAAGCTCAGATTAGAGCTAGTATCACCTGAGAAGCAGTTGTTGTCTATTGAAGTGGATGAGATTGTAGCTCCCGGAGTAGAAGGTGAATTTGGTGTTTTGCCTGGGCATACAACATTCTTGACTGCTTTGAGGGTTGGCGAGCTTACATATAAAGTTAATGGTAAAGAGGATTATGTTGCTATTGAAAGAGGTTTTTTAGAAGTAGTAGATAATAAAGTAACTGTGCTTGCAGAAGGTGCTGAATTGGGTAGAGAGATTGATCTTGAAGAAGCTATAAGAAGAAAGCTTGAAGCTGAAAAAGCACTTGAGCAAGCAAGATATGAAGATGAATTGAAGTTCAGAAAAGCTGAGGCACAATTAAGAAGAGAGCTCTTAAGGGTCTCTGTCGCTGAAAAGTATAGAAAATAATTAATATAGTCAAGGCGGGGGAACCCGCCTTTTTTTATATAAGTCTTTATATTCAGTGGAAAATACTTAATATAAATTTAATGATTATTTTATTCAGAGTTAACTAGGAAGATTGAAGTATTATAAAGGATGCCTGAGGGGGGACTCGAACCCCCACAGGTGTTACCCCACAGGATCCTTAGTCCTGCGTGTCTACCAGTTCCACCACCCAGGCATTATCTAGGTTTGATTTTATATACATATTTAAAGTATTTGTCAATATCTTTTGACTTTTATTCAAAAAAAAGTGTTGAGTTTGATAAATTAGGGGTGAAGAGATGTAAGGTTAATTAATATAAATATGAATATAGTTGACATTGTAAGAATTAGAAATAAAATACAGATATAAAAGTTATAAAAGGTATATAAGCTGAGGCTTAAACTTCCGATAGGGATACAGACGTTTAGTAAAATTAGAGAAGAGGGTTATTTATATGTGGATAAGACTAAAGAGGCATATGAGTTGATTACAGGTTATAGTTATGCTTTCCTATCCCGCCCTCGTAGGTTTGGTAAATAACTCTTTATAGATACATTATTAAATATTTTCGAAGGTAGAAAAAAGCTTTAAGAAGGTCTTTATATTTATGACAAGTGGGATTGGGAGGATAAATATCCTGTTATAAAGATTAGTTGGGCTGGTAATTTCAGATCACTTAAAGGTTTAAACGATACAGCAATTGAGGTATTCCATCATAATCAAAAGAGATTGGGTATAGAATGTAATTCTGATCAAACTATGGCGGCATGTTTTAGCCAACTTATAAAGGAAACGTATTATAAGTATAACAAAAGGGTTGTAATATTAATAGATGAATATGATAAACCTATACTGGATGCAATTGATATTCCTGAGCAGGCAAGGGAAAATAGGGAATATATTAAGAGCCTTTATACTGTGATAAAGGATAATGATGAGTTTATACGGTTTACCTTTTTGACAGGTGTGAGTAAATTTTCCAAGTCAAGTATATTTAGTGGTCTAAATATGCTTACAGACATATCCCTTATGCCGCAGTTTGGCAATATCTGCGGTTATACCCAGAACGATATAGAGACTACATTTAGATAATATCTTGAAGGTGTTGAGCTGGATGAGTTAAGGGAGTGGTATAACGGGTATAATTTTCTTAAGGATAATGTATATAACCCCTTTGATATACTACAGTTTATCGCCAATAATTTTACTTTCAAGAACTATTGGTTTGCCACCGGTACACCAAGTTTTTTGATAAAGCTTCTGGAGAGTAAACAGTATTTTCTGCCTAATCTTTCCAATCTGGTTGTGGATGAAAAATTACTTGATATTTTTGACATAGATAACCTTGATATAGAGGTGATACTATACCAGAGTGGGTATCTTACCATAGATGAGATGATCCAGAGCGGTAGAAGTGGTGTAAAATATAGATTGAGATTTCCGAATCTTGAGGTTAGACAATCCTTTAACGATTATGTGATAGATTATCTATATTCAGGTAGAGACACTTACCGACTGATGAGACAGGATGAGATGTATGAGGCGTTAAATAGTGTTGATCTTGAGAGGTTCAGGGATGTATTGCAAACGGTTTTTGCATCGATACCGTATAATAATTATGTTAGAAGTGGTAAGCAGTTTGATGAGGGGTTTTATTAATCGTTGGTGCATGTGTATCTACAGAGTATGGGTTATCATATAATAGGGGAAGATGTAACCAATAAGGGTAGGATAGATCTGACATTATTTTTTAAGGATAAGATATATATATTTGAGTTTAAGGTTGATAGTATTAAGGGTGAGGCTTTGAGGCAGATAAAGGAGAAGGGGTATGCTGAGAAGTATAGGGGAAGTGGTTGTGAGATATATCTTGTTGGTATAGAATTTGATTCGAATGAAATGAACATTGTAAATTTTGAGTGGAAGAAGGTTTAAAGTTGTTAATAATTAGATAATATAGGTTGATTAAAGTTTGAAATATTAATGAGTTATATCTATTATATTAATTTTTAATCTGTTTAGTTGACTTTCAAAGATAATTATATTAAAAACCATGCTCTTAAAAATTAATGGGGTGTAATATGATTGATATTTTGTCCAGTGAATATAATATTAATGGTAAATATATAAAAAATCTTCTAGATCTTACCGGTGATGGGGCTACGGTGCCTTTTATTGCAAGGTATCGGAAAGAGATGACAGGGGGGATGAATGAAACAGAGATTAGGGAGATACTTGATAGGTATAATTATATTGTAAATTTGGAAAAAAGAAGAGAAGAGGTTATTAAGGCTATCGATGAAAAAGGGAAATTAACTGATGAACTGAAATTTAAGATATTAGCTGCAACGACTTTAAAAAAGATTGAAGATTTATATTCACCATATAAATCTAAGAAAAAAACAAAAGCTGATATTGCAATAGAAAGAGGTTTATTACCCCTTGCTGAATTTATTAAAACTGAATTTGATGAATTAAAAATAGTTTCATATGCTACAAATTTTATTAATGATGAGGTTCCAAACGCTGATGATGCTTTGGAAGGTGCCATGGAAATTTTATCTTTTGATATAGGGCATGATATAGAAATTAAAAATAGAGTAAGGGAGCTTTTAAAGGATAAAGGAGTTGTTAAAACAGAAAAGAGGAAAGATGTAACTGGTAGGACAAATTATGAAGATTACTATAACTTTCAGCAAGAGGTATCAAAAATCCCCCCACATCGGGTGTTAGCTATTTTTCGAGGGGAGAGTGAAAAGGTATTGAAAGTGAAGATCGAAGTTGAGGAAGAGGTCTTACATGCTGCAGTAAGTAATATTCTTTTAAATAGAGGTTACATATTAAATAAGTATATAAATACGTCAATTAAATATGCTGTAAAAAGGATTCTTTTGCTGTCGCTGGAACTTGAGCTTAGAAATGAACTTTTTGAGGTTGCAGAAGATAAAGCCATTGGAATATTTGCTGATAATCTAAAAACACTTCTTCTAACACCACCTGTAAAGAATAAAAAAATTCTTGGAATTGACCCTGCATATAGGACAGGATGTAAGTTTGCAGCAATTGATGAGACTAGTAAGTTATTAACCTATGGTGTTATTTATCCAACTGAACCACAGAACGATTATGAAAATAGCAAAAAAACTATATTAGATGTGATAGAAAAATACAAAATTAATGCAATAGCAATAGGGAATGGGACAGCTAGCAGAGAAACAGAGGAATTTGTTAGTAGGGTTATAAATGAGGCAAACTTAGAAATCGGGTATACAATAGTGAGTGAGGCTGGTGCTTCTGTATATTCTGCTAGTGAAGTGGCAATTAAAGAGTTTCCTGATCTCGATGTAACTATAAGGGGTGCAATTTCAATTGCAAGGCGTGTGTTAGACCCTCTGTCAGAGCTTATAAAAATCGATCATAAAGCTATTGGTGTTGGTATGTATCAACACGATATAAATCAGAAGAAACTTTCAAAAAAGCTTGATGAAGTTGTTACAGATGTTGTAAATAGCGTTGGGGTGGATCTTAATACAGCAAGCCCCAGTTTGTTGAGGTATATATCAGGATTAAATTCTAACATTGCGGAAAAGGTAGTTGAATATAGAAATATGAATGGTTTCTTTAGAAATAGAAAAGAATTGCTAAATGTAACTGGTTTGGGGGAAACTGCGTTTAAAATGGCTGCAGGATTTCTTAAGATTTATGGTGGAGATGAACCGCTGGATAGATTATTTATACACCCTGAACAATACTTAAATGTATATAATCTTCTTAGTTACCTTAATCTGACCATGGAAAATGCAAGTCTTATAAGGTTAAAATTAAAGGGTATCGATACAAAAAAGATATGTGACAAGTTCAATTTTGGCGAGATGACACTTAATGATATTATTACCAATCTTGAGAAACCTGATATGGATATCAGAGATAAGTTAGAGCCTGTTGTTTTTAAGAAAGATATTTTAAAGTTTGAAGATTTAAAGGTTGGTGATTATATTGATGGTAAGGTTACAAATGTTGTGGATTTTGGAGTATTTGTTGATATAGGGTTGAAAGAATCTGGGTTTATACATATTTCTGAGCTATCGGATAGATTCATAAAACATCCTTCGCAAGTGTTGAAAGTAGGGGAGATGGTGAGACCTTATATTAAAGATATAGATATTGAGCGGAGAAGAGTTGCTTTGAGTTTAAAATCGAAGCTTGAGTAAAGGTAAAAGGAGATATTGGTTGTTATTTTTAGGCAGATACGATTATTCCATCTGCTATTTTTATAATTCTTTTGGCATAGTTTGCAGTTGTAATGTCATGGGTGACCAATATGATGGTTTTTCCTTTATTATTAAGTAATGAAAGGTAATCCATTATCCCTTTTGCAGTTTCGCTGTCGAGCTGTCCTGTTGGCTCATCTGCAAGAATTATTTCAGGGTCATTTATTAAAGCTCTTGCTATTGCCACCCTTTGTTGTTGTCCACCTGAAAGTTGATTTGGTTTATTGTTTCGTTTGTCATATAGACCTACCTGTTTTAATAGCTCTTTGGCTAATTCGGCGTAATGTTTTAGGTCTTTACCGGAATAGTATATAGGTAGTAATACATTCTCCAATACAGTTGAATATGGAATGAGATAAAAACTTTGGAAAATAAAACCTATAAATCTGTTTCTTAGCCTTGAAAGAGTATCATCATCTTCGTGGGCTATATCATTACCATCAAGAAAATAGCCACCAGATGTTGGTGTATCAAGCATTCCGATTATATTCATTAGAGTTGTTTTACCGGAACCGGAGGGTCCCATGATTGATATAAATTCACCTTTAGATATATTAAGATTGATCTGCTTTAAAACTTTGATCTTTTGTTCACCAACTTTGTAAGTTTTTTCTAGATTTATCAATTCTATTAAAGTATTTTGGGGCATAATCTTGCTACATCCTTTTTACTCTTTTTTCACTTATATTTTTCTTGGGTGCGAAATCTGGTGGAAGTATAATTTTAACTGCAACTTCTTCATTCTCTTTCAAACCACTTAATATTTCTGATCTATTTTCACCCCTGATACCTATTTTAACAACCTGTCTTTCAACGATATTCTTATTTTTATCTATGACTTTATATACAACCTGTTTACCACCTTCGAATTTTATAGCACCATTTTTTACTGTAAGGATATCTTTCTTTTCGGATGTTCTGATTTTAACATGGGTAGTCATTTCAGGCCTTAAGAGCATTGCATCATCTTTTGGGATATCTACTATACCAAGGTAGTAAACTATACTATCTTTAACGATCGGTTCATAATATATTTTTTTTAAAATTCCTGTAAACTTTCTACTGCCATAGGTATCCACAGTGTATTCAACATAATTTCCTAGTTTAACTTTACCTATATCTGTTTCATCGATATATATCCACATCTCCAACATCCCAGGATTAAAAACAGTAATAAGATTGGCAACCTGTAAACCTGCTACTATTGTCTCACCCTCCTGGGCATTTACCTGGGTCACAATACCATCTATTGGGGAATAAATCCTTGTGTAGCTTAATCTTACATTTAGTTCAGATAGATTTACAAGTTCCTTTTCTTTCTTAATAGTTAAATCTTTTAGGGTAAGTTTGTGTTCATTTTCCAATTTTTCTAAGGCAATTTCAGAGGATTTTAATGTGTTTAAAGCTATTTCATATTCTGTCTTTATGGAATCTACCTGTTCAATGGTTGAAAACCCTTTTTTTAGTAACTCCTTTTCACGTTCAAGTTTATTTTTTGCAAAATCAAATTTTGCTCTATTGGTTGCGATCTCTTTTTCGATTGATCCCTTTTTTATTGGGTATAATGTATTTTCCTGATTGATGGCATTTTCAATGGATGCTAAGTTTTTTTTGGCAGCTTCTATCTGTGCAAGGATATCTCTATCATCTATTATGGCGACAAGTTCACCTTTTTTAACAGGATCGCCTACTTTTACTTTAAGCATTTTTATTGTACCGGTCGCCCTTGCTCCAACCTTAATCTGTGCTCCAACCTGTGCTTTTACTATGCCAGTTTGTTGGAGAAAACCACTAACGTTATCCTTTCTGACAATATCTGTATCTATGATCTTTACTGTCTGTTTTTTACTTTTCAATATGTAAATGGAAAGTATAACAGCTATTACAATTATAATGGATAAAAAAATCAGTACCTTTTTCATATTATTCACCTATCAGATATTTTAATGTTAGAAAGTTTTGTAATAATGAGTTGTATGTATTAATATAATCTAATTTAGCTGATGTTAATTCATCTTGAGATCTTAATAGTTCTATTAAAGAAGCTCTACCCAATTCATATGCTTCTTGTGTTAATTTATAGTTTTTTGTGGTAACTGACACTAGATCTTCAAGATAGGTTAAATTTTTCTTTGAAGAGACAATATTATTAAATAAAGTTGATATATCTTTTTTTAAATTTAAAAGGGCTTTCCTTTTTTCATCGATCGTGTTGTAATATGACAGCTTCTGTTTCTCTACATTTAAAATATCTTTCTTCCCATTAAATATATTCCATGTTAGACTAATACCAATAGATGTTGTATTTATGGTGTTATTGATTGAGCCTTTATCTATATTTGAATTTGAATAGGAACCATAAATATCAAGGGATGGGAAAAGTGTGCTCTGATTTTTTTTGATATCTTCTTTTGCACTTTTAATACGATAGTTGAATGTATTGATATCTATGTTATTTTCTTCACCTTTTTTAATAAAGAAAGCCAAATCATCGTCTAAATTAATAATCGGGAAATCTGTTTCTAATATGGTATCTATTGTATATTTTTCATCAGTGTATAAACCTAAGTTAACCAGGGAGTTTAAATAGCTGTTTTTTTGTTGCTGTAATTTTGCTTCGTATTTTTTTACGTCTGTGAGAGCCTTCATGACATCTATGGATAAAGCTCTACCAACTTCAAATTTGGTTTTTGTAAAGTCGTAAACTTTTTTAGCATTTTCAAGGAGTTTTCCATAATGTTCCATCAATTTTTTATTGGTAACTGCATCGAAATATGCAGAGGCAACATTTTTACGTATAAAATTTTCTGTTAGGGTCTTTGTATTCTGACTTATCATTAAATTATATTTCGAAATTTCTATGGTGCTTTTGGTGGAATAACCTAAAAAAAGGTTATAGGTAAGTTTTATTTCATTGTTGAACACTTTGCTTTTTTCTGTATTATCTGGGTCGGAGATGCTATATGAACTAGTAAATGTTAGTTTGGGTAAAAAATCCCCTTTGGATCTTTTAATTTCCATTTCCGATATTTCTAACTCTCTCTGTTTGATAGAGATATCGGGATAGTTATTTAATGCTTTATGAAATGCATCTTCAAGGGTTAAAGAGTAACCATTTTTTAATGTCAGTAACAAAGCTATTACTAAAATCTTCTTCATATTTCACCAATTTAATTTGATAAATATATCTTACATAAGTTCATTAAAATAGCTTAAAATTATAAGTCTGTTTCTGTTTTAAAAAGGTTGTTTCTATTTTAAGATTCTTTTCAATATAAACTGAATATTTTTCAACTAATGCATAAGAGTTATTCTCTTCGCTGATATGGGAGAGAAAGATATTTTTTAATCTATTCCCATATATCTCATGTACGGTTTTGATTGCTTCTTTATTTGATAGGTGACCTTTACTGGATAAGATCCTTTTCTTTAGATGTAAAGGGTAATTGCCGTTTAGGAGCATCTGTTCTTCGTAATTAGATTCAAGAAATAGTGCATTAGTTCCATCAATAGCATCTAATATCCCTTTATCTATTGTGCCAGTGTCAGTGAGAAATGTAATATCTCCGTAATTTAAAGAAAATCTGTATGCAAGGGTTTCATTACCATCATGATAGGTGTTAAATGGTAATACAGAAAATGAATTGAATAGATATTTTGTTTTACTATTTATTACCTTGATTTTATCGGGGTCGTATTCTAATTTATATAGATATTTAGCTGTCCCATAGCTACAAAATATCTCCAGATCTATATTTTGTAAAAAAAATTTTAGACCTTTTATATGGTCACTGTGCTCGTGGGTTATAAAAAGATATGTTTTTTTATCTGATACCTTATTCAATACCTTAGATAGATTTTTCTTGGTTGTCCCAGCATCTACAAATATTGCTGTGTTATCGTATGTCATTAAATAGCAGTTACCAGAACTTCCTGAACCTAAAACATCTATATATATACTCATTATAAAAGAGTATACATATTTTTGAATAAAAGGTAAAGAGTTTTTTAAGTTGTGATGGTTAGTTGAGTAGGTTATTTGTTAAGTGGTTGATCAGGTGAGTAGTTGGTTTAGTAAGATAGGAGATGAAAAAGGTATTGATGTTTTTTTTTATATTTATTATAGTGTTCAAAAAAACAAGGAGTAAGATTGTGCAAGTAGATAAAATGGAAAACTTTATAAAGAATTTAGAAGATGTTAAGAGTAAAATTAACAGATGTAGAGGTGATATTTTAAAAATGACAACTCTGGCAAGGAGCGGTCATCCTGGAGGTTCCCTTTCCACTATAGATATGCTTTATACTTTATATTCCTTAGCAAAAATCGATCCTAAAAAACCTTATGATCCAGTTAGAGATAGGATAGTTGTGTCAAATGGGCATATATCACCAGCAGTGTATAGTACATTGGGCCGTTTAGGCTTTTTCGATATAGATGAAGCTATTGCAACATTTAGACTGGCAGGAAGCATATTTGAAGGACATATCGAAAGATCAGTGCCTGGTGTTGAATGGACCACTGGAAATCTTGGTCAAGGTTTATCGGCTGCTTGTGGTATGGCTGTTGCAGGAAGAGTCAAGGGATTGGATTATGATGTTTATGTATTTATGGGGGATGGTGAGCATCAGAAAGGTCAGATTTCTGAAGCAAGACGATTTGCTGTGAAATATCAACTTAATAACATTACAGTTTTTCTTGATTATAATAGATTACAGATTAGTGGTGATATAGGCAAAGTTATGCCTCAAAATATAAAGGATGAATATATCGCTGACGGTTGGGTGGTTTTTGAGGTGGATGGACATAATTTGGTGGAGATTGTGGATATTTTAAAGAGGAGAAAAGGGGTGAATCGACCTGTTTTGATAATAGGTAAAACAGTTATGGGTAAAGGGGTTAGCTTTATGGAAAATTTAGCTGATTATCACGGTAAACCCCTCACAGAAGAGCAACTTGCAAAGGCTCTTGAAGAGCTTAATATAGAAAACAATCTCAATTATTACAAGGAGATGAGGAAGAACTTTAAACCTGACATTAGTAAACATAAATTCCATACTGACAATATATCCCTACAGGTTGGAATACCTAAAACATATCCAAAGGATGCATCTCTTGATAATAGGTCTGCTTTTGGTAATGCAATTACCGAAATTGTTCAACTCAATAGGGATAAGACAGTTGTATTTGATTGTGATCTTGCTTCATCAGTTAAAACGGATAAGGTGGAAAAAGAGTTTCCAGAAAACTTCTTTCAGTCTGGAATACAGGAGCATCATACAGCAACCATGGCTGGTGCTGCAAGTGTAAATGGTGTGGTTAGCTTTTTTGCAGATTTTGGTGTTTTTGGTGTGGATGAGACATACAACCAGCAAAGACTCAACGATATCAATCATACAAATCTGAAAGTAATTACTACCCATGTTGGGATAGATGTTGGTGAGGATGGGCGTACACATCAGTGTCTTGATTATGTAGGAGCAATGAGGAATCTTTATGGTTTTAAAGTTATTGTTCCTGCAGATCCCAATCAAACCGATAGGGCTGTTAGGTATGCAGCTAAGGAGATGGGTAATTTTCTGATCGCTATGGGTAGATCAAAAATCCCAATTATTCTGGATGAATATGGGGAACCTTTTTATGGTGATAATTATATATTTGAATATGGTAAAGGTGACTTAATTAGGAAAGGGGAATATCCTCTTATTACATACGGTTCTATGACCCCATATGCATTGAAAGTTAGAGATTTATTAGCAGAAAAAATTAATATTGCAATTATTGTAATGAGTACACCTCTTCAACCAGATTTAAATCTGTTATCAGATTTTCTGGGTAAAAAGATTGTTTTTGTATATGAAGATCATAACAGGTATACCGGTTTAGGTAGTGTTCTATCTCAAAAACTTGCAGAAAATGGTCAGTTTGCAAGGATTGTTACCTTCGGTGCTGAAAATTATCCATACTCCGGTAAACCCCAAGATGTATTAAAATTGATGGGCCTTGATCCTGAAACTGTAGCAGAGAAGATATTAAGTTTTATAAAATAAAAAAGAGGGTTTAATCACCCTCTTCTTTCCCACAACATTTTTTATACTTTAACCCACTGCCACAAGGGCAAGGGTCGTTTCTACCTACTTTTGGTGATTCCCTTTTGATAGGTACCTGTCTATCCTGCTGAGTTTCCTCATCTTCATTAAATATATCTTTTCTTTCCTCTTTTAATTTGACACCTGTTTCTTCTTTTAAAGAAAGATCTTCATCTTCCTTTATCTGTACATGGAGTATTAATTCTATGGTGTCATAGTATATTTTTTCCATCATTGTTGTGAATAGGTTGTAGGATTCTTTTTTATATTCAATTAAAGGATCCTTTTGCCCATAACCCCTTAGCCCTACACTATCTCTTAGATGATCCATTGCTAAGAGATGTTCTTTCCATTTGGAATCTAACACATTGAGCATAATGAATCTGGCGACATCTACAAAATGTTCTCCCAAAGATTCTTTTTTTGAGTTTAACTTTTTATTGGCTAATTCCATAATATGTTCTTTGAAAGGGAGGGTATTTTTTTTGTTAATCAGATTTGTGTTGATTTCATCAATATCGAAGATATCTTTTATTGCTTCAGAAAATGTTTCTATATCGGATGGATCGCTGTTTATAATATGGTTTGTTATGAGTGAATCAACAAGGCTTTCCAGTTCTTCTTTTAGAATGGTATTTATTTCATCGCCGCTTAAAATACTCTTTCTAAGACCATAGATAATCTGTCTTTGTTGGTTCATTACATTATCGTATTCAAGAAGATGTTTCCTGATCTCAAAATGCATACCTTCAACTTTTTTCTGGGCATTTTCAATTGCTTTATTTATCATTGGATGTTCAATCGGTTCTCCATCCTTCATCCCTAATTTATCCATAATAAAGGCGATCTTTTCTGAACCGAACAGTCTCATAAGATCATCTTCAAGACTTAAGAAGAATCTTGAGGAACCTGGATCACCCTGTCTACCTGATCGTCCTCGTAACTGGTTATCAATTCTTCTTGATTCGTGTCGCTCGGTACCTATAATATGGAGTCCACCTAAATTTTTAACCTCTTCATTGATTTTAATGTCTGTACCTCTACCAGCCATATTTGTGGCTATAGTAACAGCCCCTTTCGCACCTGCTTTGGCTATGATGGCAGCTTCTTTTTCGTGATGTTTTGCATTTAGTACTTCGTGGGGTATTAATCTTTTAGCTAATAATCTGCTTAGATATTCAGATTTTTCTATGGATACTGTACCCACTAGTACAGGTCTACCTTTTTTATGCATCTCCACAATCTCTTTAACGATAGCATCATATTTCTCTTTAGCTGTTTTATAGATCTGATCGGGATGGTCAATTCTTATCATCGGTTTATTGGTAGGGATTGGAACTACTCTTAGACCATAAATTTCCATGAATTCATTGGCTTCTGTTAACGCTGTACCTGTCATACCAGCTAATTTTTTATACATCCTGAAATAGTTCTGAAAGGTAATTGATGCCAGTGTTTGGTTTTCACTCTCTATTTTGACCCCTTCTTTAGCTTCTATTGCCTGGTGTAGTCCATCGGAATATCTTCTTCCCGGCATTAAACGACCAGTAAATTCATCCACAATAACCACCTGACCATTTTGGACAACATAATCAACATCTTTATGGAAAAGGTTATGGGCTTTAAGGGAGTTATTAATATAATGTAAAAGATCTATATTTTTGGCATCGTAAAGGTTTTCTATATTAAGTAGTTGCTCAATCTTATTAATCCCTTCATAGGTGAGTTTTACAATTTTATCCTTTTCATTTACCACATAATCTATATCTTTTTCCAGCTTGCGGATGATTTTGTCTATATCATAGTATATATCAACGGAAAGTTCTGTGGGACCACTTATTATTAGGGGGGTTCTTGCTTCATCAATGAGGATACTATCCACTTCGTCAACTATGGCATAATTTAAGGGTCTCTGGCAATACTCATCTAAAGAGTATTTCATATTATCCCTTAAATAGTCAAAACCGAATTCATTATTTGTACCATATGTAATATCGGCATTGTATGCCGCTTTTCTTTCTGCGGGGATTAATTTTGTTGTAAATCTTTCTTTGTCATCCCATTCAACCAGAAAACTTCCATTGGATTGTATAACTCCCACCGATAAACCGAGGGTGAGATAGATGGGTGACATCCATAAAGCATCACGTTTGGCGAGGTAATCGTTAACTGTTACAAGGTGTGCACCTTTACCATCTATGGCGTTTAAATAGAGAGCTAAGGATGCCACTAAGGTTTTACCTTCACCCGTTGCCATTTCTGCTATACCACCTTTGTGAAGTACATAGCCACCAATGAGTTGCACATCGAAATGTCTCATGTTAAGTGTTCTTTTGGCAACCTCTCTGACAACAGCAAAGGCTTCTGGTAGGATATCATCAATATCTTTACCTTCTGCCAACTGTTCTCTAAATATTAATGTTTTTTCTGCAAGTTCTTCCAGCTTAAGATTCGATGTTGTTGATTCAAGAGCATTTACTTTATCCACAATCGGTAATATTTTTTTTATCTGTTTTTCGTTACTATTACCTAAAAGGTTTTTAAAAAAGGATAGAACCATCTTATCTCCTATATTTATCTTTGTTTTCTGTTACTGTCACAAGCCAATATACAACTCCAAGTACTGTTATGGCAAGTATTATTATTAAAATTTTATAAATATCGTCGCTATGTTCCAATGTTAAGATTAAAAGATCCCTTACAAAGGCTATTAAAGCAACACCTACAAATGTACTTATTTTAAATTTAGCACCTTTTATTATGTTGATTTCAGTAAATAAAAGTTCAGATAATACCCAGATCATCAAAAGTGAACTTAATGCTTTGATGACAAAATAGTTCGGTTTCTGTTTTAAAAGTTCTATTATGTCAAAGGCAAAATAGACTGCTGCTGCAAGTGTTAAAAATATTAAAAATGATAATATTATCATCTGTGTTATAAATTCTATTCTTTCACTTAATGCAATTACAAAGTCCCTTAAAGATTTAAAGATGGAATATTTTTTAATTTCTGTGGTATAATATGCTTCGGAGATAATATCTTTATTGATATCCATCAATTTATGCATGGCAAAGAGGATCTCTTTCCTCTTTATATCATCTTGAACATTCTGGAATATCTTTTCATGGAACCATTGTCTTACCCAGTTTGACATTATATTAAACATATCCTGGGGTACGGAAAATTTTACATGGATATTACCTATATGTATTAGATATTCTAGATATTTATTATCTAACTTTCCTTCAAAAAAACGTGTATACCAATCTCTTAGATATCTTTGATGGCTCTGAATGGTTTCAGGGGTCATAAATTCTGGGAGTTTTATTTTAATAAGCATATAATCATAAAAATCATCCACAAATTGATCTACATAATCCATCATGAAGGTTTTCATGAAAAGAAGATTTTGTACATCTCTTTCTGTAACTGAATAGTTATGCATCACTTCTTTAAAATATCGCATTGTTATCCTCAAAAAAAGTTGAAATTTCTATTTATTTTTTCTTGATATTAGGATAAAATTTGATAAAAATAAAGAGATTTTTTTGAGAGGATAGACGTGAGCAGGAAAAGTGAAATTGCAAGAGTTACGAAAGAGACAGATATTAAAGTTCGTATTAATCTTGATAATAATGATATGATCAAGGTGAATACAGGTTCAGGCTTTATGGATCATATGCTTGAGCTTTTTGCTAAACATGGGGGTTTTAGCCTTATTTTAGAGGCAAAAGGTGATACTCACATAGATTGGCATCATACCATTGAGGATATAGGTATATCTCTTGGTAAGGGGTTTTACGAGGCTCTTGGAGATAAGCGAGGTATTGTAAGATACGGGTTTTCTTTATTACCGATGGATGAGACACTTATTGAAACTGCTGTGGATTTTAGTGGAAGAGGGTATCTAAATTATGATGTGAAGTTTTATCAGGGGCAGATCGGTGGGATCGATGTGGAGCTTTTTAAAGAGTTTTTCAAGGCTTTTACCGAGAATTCAAGATGTACGCTACATATAATTAAAAGATATGGTGAAAATACTCACCATATAGTGGAGGGGATTTTTAAATCGGTTGCGAGAAGTATCAAAATGGCTATTAAGGTTGAGAGTAACGAAATCCCATCTACAAAAGGTGTTTTGGAATGATAGTGATTGTAGATTATGGAATGGGAAATTTAAG
>JAINCL010000055.1:0-1504 GCA_036574145.1 Deferribacterales bacterium
AGCCCTACACCTTATGGGTCGTTTTTTGAAACAGGAGGACAAATGCTTGCAAATGGAACATTGGAATATAAACAGGGGATGCTTAAAAGTTACAATATAGGATGTGCTGTTAGCAAAGAAGTGGCTGATTTTCCAATGAAGGCGACAAACTGTAATGAAGTATGCTACCTTTGTTATGATATATGCCAGGAAGAGATAAAGCACCCTGATCATGAGATGGAAGAGTCCATAATTGTAGATGGAAAGAGAGTAAAATATTATGAAGATGGATTAGGATGTGATAGCAAGGCAGAATCATTAAAGATGAAGTTAGAATGCGGAGCACTCCAATACAAGGTTACGCTTGATGGAATTCCCACAGCATCTATAACCGAGAATAACGGTAATGATTTAATTGATAGTGAATATAGTGGGAAGATGTTGTTTATGGGTTCAAATGATTATTATGTCAATGACCTAGACAAAAACTTCGTTATCCTAGCGAAAGGTGAAGAATTACAGATAAGCAGCGCAGGTTATACAGAACCAACATTGCCAGAGCTACAGGGATATAGATTCAAATTGCTCAAGGTGATTATGAGTGGCGATAAAGTTGCAGGAGTTTCAATAGAGGTTGAAAAGCCAGATGGAACAACTTCCGAAGTGCAAGCATTAAAATCGAGAAATGCTCTTCTTGGAAAGGATGAAAAAGGTCATCAGGTAGAGATACGGGCATTTGAAGTTACAGGAGACACAGCAAAGATAATTGCTTATGATATGAGCACACAGCAAAAATTAGAGCACAATAAGAAGATGGGTGACTGGAGAGTTAATATAGATAGAAAGAAATGTAATGAGGTGGATGTGGATGACTATAAAGATCTAACGAATGGAAATGCTGACAAAAGATGGTGTCTAACAGAGCTAACCTTAGCATACGAAGGTGACATTACATTAGGTGTTGGGGATACCGTATATTTCCCAACAAACGCAGTAAAGTTCTCCTTTGAGGGATTTAAAGATGAAGATTTTGGAGATGTTAAGTGTTCTGGTGGAGAAGATAAGATAAAGATAGTAACAGAGGGTGATCATAAAGTAAAGTTGAGCTTTACTACAAGGGAAGGACAAAGAATGGAGGATGTCAGATTGGATGAAGGACCTTATAATGTGGAGGATTACTTCTTGATAGGAAATACTGTATACCAATTTAAGGGGGCAGATGAAAGTGATAATAGAGATTATCTAACATTACACCTAAGGGATGTTAGCAATGCAAACGACTTTGATGTAAAGATATATCCTTATAATGGAAGTTTTGCAGGATTTGATTATGTTAAATTTAAAGATGATGATACAAATAAACAGCATCCATGTATTGGTGATCCATGTAAAACATATAATGGTACAGTATTAGGAGTAATGGCATATCATCATAGTGCTATGTTGTGGATGGATAGAAATAATGATAATATAATTGGTTTAAATGATATTGATTTGACAGACATTCAGAATGATAACTGCCCAG
>JAINCL010000056.1:0-3481 GCA_036574145.1 Deferribacterales bacterium
ATCATTTTTCAATCTTTTAGCTAATCTAAATAATTGATTCTCAGCGCCTCCCAATGTATGACTATGTAATACTAATACAATTCTCATATACACACCTATTTTATATCATGATATAATTTATAATACCCATTTACCATTTCATCAACAGAAAAATACTCATCCACAATCCTCTTACCTGCTTCCCCCATCTCCTTCCTTAACTTATTACTCTTTAATAAAATACTTACTTTTTCAAAAAGCATCTTAGTATCACCTTTTTCAATTAAAAAACCATTTACACCGTCAAATACAATTTCCGGTATTCCTCCTCCCCGGGTTGCAACTATTGGAACCCCGGCTGCAGCCACTTGAATAAGGGAAACACCTAAACCCTCCATCTCAGCTGGATGAACTACAATATCCAAATTACCTAACCACTTATGAAGGTCATCACGAAAACCAGCAAATATGAAATATTCTTCAATACCCTTCTCTTTTATCAACTTTTCCAAATACCCCTTATAATCACCTTTCCCAAAAAATAATACCCTTAAATCTGGAAAAACTCTTAATATATCAGGTATTATCTCAATAAGATATCTGTGCCCTTTTCTCTCAATTAATTGTGCAATAACACCAATTACTATATTATTATCAGCCAGATTAAATTCTTTTAAAAATTCCTCTCTTTTAGCAATTTGTCTAAAAGGTGTTGGATCAATGGCACTTCTTATTGTCAATAGTTTATCATTTTTTAACCCTTCAGTTAATAATACCTCTTTTATCCCGTCAGATATAGCCACAACCTTATCATAAAAAGAATATTTAAACTTTACCAATATCTTATTTTCTGGGTTATCTACACGCCTAGTACATATTGTTGGAATATTTTTAAGTTTTCCAACAATCCCTCCCCAAAAATCCACACCCTTTCTACTATGAATATTTATAATGTCTGGTCTATACTGATCTATTATCTTCATTAATCTAAAAGGAAATGTAATATCAATATCACCTAGAAAATCTATCTCAACAACCTTTGCAATATCTTTCGAATATTTCGCGATCTCGCTAACTTTTGGAGTAAGAAGAATATTTTCAACCCCTTTTTTATTGAGCCCCTCAATAAGATATAAAACCTGTTTTGCTCCACCATATAAATTCTTACCAGCCTCAATATGCAATATTCTCATTTCTTTGCCCCAATAAAACTAAATTTATTTACTACTGTATTAAAAACAGTTTCCGGGGGTATGGCTTTCATACAATCATATCTACCATCACATGTAGGATGACGCTTACACGGTGAACATGGCAGTTTATGATATAAAACAATTGTGTTATCGGAGTGGGTTTTTAAATATGGTACTGTGGAACCAAAAATTGCAATGGTATCTTTATCAAAAGCTGTTCCTAAATGTGTCATACCTGTATCCACACCAATAATACCACAGGATAAAGAAATCAATGCTGCAGATTTATGTAAGTCAGTAATCCCTGCAAAATTTTTAATTCTGTCATTCAAAACAAATTTTTCAGCTTTGATTTTATCATTTTTCCCCCCTAAAATTACCACATACAAATCATCAAAACTTCCAGTTAACTTTTTAAATAATTCTACCCAATATTCATCAAACCAATGTTTTTGTGGTCTTGTGGTAAATGGGGCTACAACTAAAAATTTTATACCCACTCCTTTGCTTTCTAGTAAGGATTTTGCATCATTTAAAATCTCATCTTTTATAAATATATTAGGTTCTCCTCTATCAATAGGTAAATTTAGCCTCTGAGCAAGATACAAATATTCAGAACCAAATAAACTTTTCTCGCCATCTCTATTATAAATTTCATCCAATAAGATCCAATTCCCTTCCTTTTTACCCAAACCGATTTTATTTTTGGCTCCTGATAAAAAACCCATAAAGTAGATTTTAAAAGACCATGTAAATCTATTGCAATATCAAAATTATAGGAACGCAATAATTTAATAAAATTGAAAATAGAACCGATCAGTTTTAAGAACCTACCTTTTTTAACCAACAATTGCCATTCATTAATGGGTAGCTCTATTACCTCATCAATAAATTTATTTCCTTTTAGAAGTGGAGAATAGATAGATTTAACAAGCCAATAAATTTTATAACTTTCCGAAGCTGATTTAAACGGTTTAAGTATTGTAGATGCAAAAACTATATCACCAATAGCAGAAAGCCTTACAAGCAATATCTTTTTTGACTCTACAGCATTTTCCAAAATATCACCCTTTTTAAATATAAAATTCTATCTCTTAAAAAATTCGGCATTGATTCTGTTATAAACTTCATCCACAGTAATATCTGCAATAGACGGAGCAGTAATGTATCTTATATCAGGATCATGACATGGTAATGGCCTATTACCTATAAATACTAAAGTAGGAGATTCAGTAGCAGCAGCCACATATATTATTCCAGTATCATTACCAACACACCCTTTAGAATATTTTATTATTGCAGCGCTATCCATTACCGATTCTGGTAAAAACCATCTAAAATTATTTCTAAATTGGTCTGGTATATTAGTCACAATATTTTTTAAAATAGTTTCTTCCGCTTTTCCACCAATACAAACCACCCCTTTCCCATTTTCAAGAAGTCTAATTGTAAGATCGGTAAAGTTTTTCTCACCCCAATCTTTATGTTTTACTGAAGCCCCCACTGCCAATACAATTGTCTCATCAGGTAGACCATCTAAAGTATTTTTATGTTTACCCATAAGATCTTCAGGTATTTTTAAACGAGGAACAAGAGGCTTTTCCGCAAAACCATGCTTAATACACAACTCCGTTGCCCATTGGTAGTTTGATATACAAGGTCCCTTATACTCATTTATAAAAGGTTTTCGATTTAAAAAAAACCTTTGGAGATAGTTATAACTAAAACCACCATAACCTATTCTAATAGGTATCCCTGCTAAAAATGCCAGTATACCATACCTAATCCTATCAGAAAAAATCACTATTCTATCAAATTTATATCTTTTTATCACATTTAATATTTTAAAAAATCCAAATAACCCTCTATGTTCACCTTTTTTATCTTCTTTTCTCCATCTATCATAAATAATTATATCCTCAATATATTCAGCATTTCTTAAAATATCATAAGGTCTTGCTGTTGGGCGGGCAACTAATACCACTTTACCATTTTTACTATTTCTAGCAACTGCTTCTATATATGGTAACCTGAAAATAAGATCGCCTATACCCAGATCATGCTGCAATACCACCGTATAAGGTCTATTATCCATTTTTTACTCCGGAATTATATTTATTAACATAATGACTCATTCCACCAGCTGCCAAAGATATCAAAAATACATAATTTGTTATACCAGCAGCCGTACCAAACATAGAATCAGTTAATGAAAAAATAAACATCCCCAGTATAGTTATTGCTCCTACGGACGCAAAAAATCTTATTTTATCATCTAATAAATATTCCTTCATTCTCCTAAAAAAGAA
>JAINCL010000057.1:0-4174 GCA_036574145.1 Deferribacterales bacterium
TGGCATTTATAGAGAAGATACTCTGGATTACTCCAGAGGAGTGTTGTAATTGTAAGAGATGTGTTAAAATGTGCCCTCAAAGAGCAATTAAAGTTTTTAAAAATCCAGACTATCATGATATTGGTGTTAAGTTATCTAATCACGAAGTTATAAATAACTGTTTGACAAGGGCAAATGGAGGTTCAACACTTGGGAGCGCTCATCTTGGTGCTTCAAGTTCTAAACTTAGTGAAGATTGGTTGATTGATGCTGCTGAAATTTTAAGTCCCCAGAGGGATCATCTTCATGAGTTTGCCGGTAATCTTGACAATATCCCTTTAGGAAAAAGGAAAGCAAAATTTTTATGTCATACTCCAATTTTTGACTGTCATATGAGTTATGGCTCTAATAGTCATGAGGCTTTTTTAGCACGTCTAATGGCATCTATAAAGCTTGGTAGACCTTTCTTTACAGGTGAAGGTTATATACATCCAGATATGATGGCTGCGGCTAAATATTGTATTATACAGTTTGGCTCTGGTGGTTATGGCCCATGGGTGGAGCTTGATAAATTTGCAGGGATTTCGATGAAATATGGTCAGGATGCAAAAAAAGGTAAAGGGGGGAGATTACAGGCGAAAAAGAATGACCTTGAAATAGCTTTATTAAGATGTGTTGAAGCTCTTAGAAATCTAACGGCTCCTAATCCGCAGCATCTGCAGTATTCTATAGAAGAACTTCCAATGAGGGTTGAATCATTAAGAGCCCTACTTGGTGATGAAAAGTTGATAGGTGCAGATGTTTATGGGACAGCTTGGAATTTTCCTGAAATTGTTGTAGCACTTGCCAAAGCTGGATTTGACTATATTACCATAAAGGCAGGAGACGGATCAACAGGAGCTGCTCATCTTGTGGATTTACAGAATAGAGGCTTGAATGTCGTTTACCTAACCCATATGGCTGATCTTGCATTGAGAAGAGAAGGTTTAAGGGAGTATGTTTCATTAATTTCAGAGGGTGGGGTGCTGGATAGTTTCCAAGCTTTTTTAGTTTTGATGGCTGGAGCAGATTTTGTTGGAATGGGGATGAGAACATTACATCCTTTAGGTTGCACGTTATGTCAAAGATGTCACACTGGTCAATGTGCATGGGGGATTACTTCTAGAAAGTATGGAGAAAGGATAGATCCTGAAATGGGAAGCGAATATATTGTTAATATGGTAAAAAGCTTTGTTAAGGATATGGAGGGTTTTGCTGCTGGTCTTGGGATGAGTACCCATTCTGACGTTGTAGGGTCCAGAAGGTTTAGATATCATGGTTCTGATCCCTTATTGTTTGAGACTTTTGGAAAAGGTGAAATAGAAAAGCAGGTTTCACAGGTAAAATTGGGCGAAGCAAACCATAAAATTTTTAAAACTTTAGGAGAAATAAGAGAAAATAATAAAGATTTTCTTGATAAAGTGCTTAGTAATATTAAGGGTGAAGAATTATTAATAGATGTTGGAGTTGATCAGATTGATAGTATAGGGCTAAATACATTGATGAAAGATGCTGTGAAAAAAGGTGTAAAGAGGTTTTTCCTGGATAATGTAGTAGGGCAGAGGATTATTGGAACGGGTGTAAAATGTGATGAGATTATAGTTAAAGGGCTTGTGGGTAATCATTCATTTGCTTTTGTTAATGGTTGCAAGATTACAGTTATACCTAACCATTCTTTTAAAACCTCAATACCAGCTAATGCTCAGGCTGGTGTTGCCAATACATCAAACCCCTCTGAGATAAATATTGCTGGATCTGTTGGTGACCTTTTTGCAGCATATTCGGTAAGTGGAAAATTTAGAATTGCTAAAAGTGGAGGCGTCAGGAATCTCTTATTAATGAAAGCTGGTTTACCTGAAGAGTGGAAAAATATAAATTTTGAAATGTTTGAGTATATGGATAGGGATGAGGTGCTTGAATATTTAAAACAGAAGTATCAAAAAAGGTATGCACTGCTCAAAAAATTAGGATGGAACAGTTTTATTAAGACATTTGAAGATAAAATAAAGAAAAGAGTGCCACCTGTTGCAATTTATGGTTTAGGAACGGATAAAGGGATGGGTGATTATTTTATGGAATATGCCCAAGGTGGAATCGGTATTGTATTGAATCTCCCTGAATATAAAAATCCAATGGGTTATTATATCTGTAGCGGCATGACTGCAGGTGCAGCTTTTATAAGAGGAGAAATTAATGATTCACAGTTAGGTGTGGGTGTGAAAAAACTTGATTATATTTCTGATGAAGATGCTATATTCCTTGATAAAGAGATAAAAGAATTCATTGGCACCTTTGAAAAAATTGATATCGATAAAGAATACAATGAAATGTTGCAAGATTTTAAAAACAGGTATACAAAGGATAAAGATCTCATATTAGATAGTTTTAAAAAAATTATACCGATAAGTAATATATAGGAGTTTTAATGAAAGATTTGAGCCCAAATGCATTGATATTGAAAGAGTTATTAAAACCTGAAAAGATGATTGAAACACATATTTCTTATGTCTTTATTAAAGATGGTTATGTGTATAAAATAAAAAAACATGTAAATTTCGGTTTTCTCGATTTTACCCTTGCTCAGCAGAGAAGAAGTTTTTGTTATCTTGAGAAGGAATTAAACAGTAGATTTTCAGATGGTATCTACGTTGGTCTTCTTAAAATCGTTAGGAAAGGTAAAGGGTTTGATATTGTACCTATAGAAAATACACTACCTACGGTTGAGTATATTGTAAAAATGAAATATATACCTGACGAAAAATTTTTAAGCTATAAAGTCAAAAATAATTTATTATCTAATAAAGATTTTTTTAAAATAGGCTCAGATATAGCTTTGTTATTTAAAAAACTCAAAACAGATCCTAATGAAGCAAAAGAGCATGGAGGATATGAACTAATTGTAAAAAACTGTGTGGAGAATTTTGAACAGACGGAAAAATATGTAGATAAATTTATATCGCGATCTGATTATGAATATATTAAGCAAAGGACTCTAGATTTCTTAGAAAAAAATAGGGAGCTATTTATTAAAAGATTGAAGGATGGCTATGTGATAGATGGTCATGGAGATTTAAGGGCTGAACATGTATATTTTGATGATGATAAATTGGGTTTAATAGACTGTATAGAATTCAATAAAAGATTTAGATATAATGATGTGGTTTCAGACTTTGTGTTTTTATGTATGGAATTGGATTATTCTGGGGAAGTGAATGGTTCTGATGAGATGTTAAAAGGGTTTTTATCCATTTACAATGATGAGGGATCAAAACAGCTTATTAATTTCTATAAATGTTATAGAGCTTACGTGAGATTTAAGGTTGGCTGTTTTATGCTGGACGGTAAAGATGAAAGCTGGGAGTTCTATGGTGAGAAGTTAAAAGAAGTTAGGAGAATGGCTGATCTTGCATTATCGTATGCCCTGAATATTTATAAAGGTAAACAGATCGTTTTTTATGGTATGATAGCTTCTGGTAAAAGTAAAAATGGTATATATTTTTCTGAAAAGTATGCTGGTCGCTATTTAAATAGCGATATAATAAGAAAAGAGATGGCTGGAATCGATCCTTTGTCAAAGGTATATGATGATTATAATAAAGGGTTATATTCAGAAGAGAATTCTTTAAAATTATATAAAAATTTAGGAAGGTTGGCAAAAGAATCGATTGGTTTGGGTAGAATGGTTATTATTGATGCAAGCTTTTCAAAACCAGTATATTTAGAATCTTTTAGAGAAACAAACAATGAACCTATTTTTAAGATAAGATGTTATGCCCCTGATGAAATCGTTTATGAGAGGTTGGAGAAAAGAAAAAATAAAGGATCAGTTTCTGATGGAAGATTGGAGATTTATGAACAACAGAAAAAAGATTTCATAGATATGGGTGCTGATTTAGAGATTGAAACAACTGGTGATCTTGATGATAACATGAAATACATTATGGAGAATATAAAATCGATATCGTAAAACAGCATTTTCATGTCAAAAGGGTAAATTCACCTTTTGATGATACAGCTTTCTTTGTAAGGAATGTATATAAAAAAGATGCTTTTCTACTTGATTGTGGTAGGTTATCAGATTTAAGTAATAGTGAACTTCTTGATATTAAAGATATCTTTATAAGTCATACCCATATAGACCATTTTTATGGATTTG
>JAINCL010000058.1:0-8719 GCA_036574145.1 Deferribacterales bacterium
TTCAAAATCCCACTCACCAAAAAAACTGATTGCACCAAATTTTCCTATCATATCGTAAGTATATAGGATAACGATACTGTCATGTTTTGGTTTCCCATTATAATTAAGAAGAGACTCTACAATCCCATTTGTCGACTTATTATCATCCAGCATCTTATTTATTCCTTTAAACTTATAATTATCTATGGCACTTATCAAATTATACATCTTCTTTTGATCATCTATCACAAAAGTTTTTGCAGAAAAGTAGCTACGATCAGTTCCATGAGCACCACCATCATGGTATGTTGCAAATTCACCAATGTCCATTAAAGCATAACCGAAATCCCACCATGTAAATACAGGGGAACCTTTTGGAACTTTACCCTTTATATCAATGAAACTATTCACAACCTGGACAGGAATAGAAGGTGGGAGAACAATATTATAGGCTGTTAAGCTATTTGTAGTTATAAAAAATAGAATAGCTATCAAAAGTGGTGTAACTAAATCCACAAGTTTTTCATTAAACTTAATGTATTTAAATAGATAATATACAGCTATAAAAATGATAAAACCGATTCCAACTCCAGCAAGGGGAGCCAGGAACATGGAAAACCTGTTTCCGGAAAAGAATGCAAGCATCCCCAGAGTCAATAACGGCGCAAGGGGTATCATCTTTTTAAATTTCCAGATGAATGCTGCAAATACCCCTAAGAGACCTATAACTGCAACCTTTTGATTGCCAAGTATCATTTCAAGTATCTCACCAACTGCTCTTCTATTCGATTCTGTTATTGTCTCCATTATGTTGGGCCAAGATATGTTTGCCAGTTTCAAAGCCTCTTTATGGAAATAACCTGTTTTAAAAACAAAATCGAATAGTCCTCCTATCCCATAAAAGAAGTACAAAGGATTTGAGAAGATAATAAAAATACCAGATAAAATTGCCACCTCTTTCATTTTAAACCTGTGAATAACCAGATAAAATATCAGAGTAAAAAGATAAATAACTGTAAAAGCATAATGTTCGTACCACCAGTTAAATAACAGCATACAGAAACCGGCAATAGCAGAATATATATACCTTTTTCTCCTATCATCGGTGTCTGTAATCATAAGGAAGAAAAGAGCTATAATCACCGGGAAAAATATATTAAGTTGATCTGTATCAACCCTTCCGTTGCATGATCTAACATAGTAAGCATAGCTGAATGTCCCGAACAACCCCCCAGCAACCCCTGAAAAACCTAAACCTATTCTGTAGAAATATATGATAAGTGGTATGATAAATAAACTTGCCAATATAGGGACAATGTAAATCCCTGCCATATAAATATCACCATTAAAGAAGCCTGATAATTTTGCAAGAAGGTATACTAACATGTTTGGTCTTGATGGAAAAAGTTCATTATCGGGATAACTTCTTAATCGGTCTGTGACATTATCCCCCAAAGTACCATTTTTATATTCTTTAGCAAGCCTTAACCAATAGTATGCATCCAATGTGGTCATCGATATACGCCCATCTTTAGCATATACCAATTCTTTTTGCTTATTCCATACAGATAGCTGCCAATACCTCTTGTAAGCTGAAACACCAAAAGTTAATGCAATAAATACTACCAATAATATAACAGATATACTAATCTTTTTCATAACTTACCCTCTCACTCTATATACTCTTATCATCGGGAATCTATCATAAACCTTCTCAAATAGATTATTATCATATTTATCAAAAAAGTAAAGCTGGTTAAAATTAGATTTAAATATTTCCTCATCTGCAAGGTAGGAAAAGAAAGGTTTATCCCCATCCAGAACAATCTGTAAAATTCTACCGTTATTTTTATAATCATACTCTTTTAAAATGGTATCTTTATTAACAATAAAAATTTTACCAAGTTGCTCCTCTTCCCATACCCCCCTATCTAAATCCACCTCTTTCCCATTGCACTTTATTATATTATCTTTAATATAGCATTCCACCTTTTCATAATCTGTATAATTACTGGTTTTGTTTTTAAAGTCCCATTTCGCAAAAAAATTGATACCATCAAACTTTGAAACCATATCATAACTTACTGCAATATATATATTTTTATTCATTACCTTTTTATCGTATGTTTCAATATCCGCAAGTATTTTATAGATATCAACTTTCTGCTTACCTTCAAACATACCAAACCCTTTATGATCAAAGTAGCTAATTATATTGTATAACTTCTGTTGAGAGCCATCAGCTAAACCGAGGCTTATAAAATAACCCCTCGATTTACCTTGAATCCCACCATCATGATATGTAGCCACATTGGTCAAATCTTGATATACATACCCGTAGTCCCACCAGGTATAAATTACACCACCATTACCCAAAATATCTTTCAATTCCAGCATCACATTCTGCATTTTGATTGGAACCGATGGAACAGGTTTATACATTACCCCAGAAAAATATATAAACAGAAAAACCGAAGTGATAATAGATATGATTGTAGAAGCGATATTAGCAAAATATTTTACATATTGTTCAAATATCTTTGCAACATTTCTAAAAAAGTATTCCGACAGAAAATAGATCAGATAGCCCAAACCTGCATAAACAAAAGGGGAGAGATACATTGTAAATCGTAAACCAGATTTAAATGATATGAGACCCAATACTAATATAGGAGATAAAGGAATAATGCTACTTTTTTTCTTTAATAACATAATAAACATACCAATAAGCCCAACTACTCCAATAATACTATTCCCTGAGGCATGTATAAATATCTCATTAACCCCTTTTCTCTGGGTTTCACCAATAAATTCAGCTATATTAGGCCATACTATACCTGAATCCTTAATCCCTTCACCTGCAAAATATTTAGAACCAAAAACAAAATATTTAATGTTATCAAGACCTATTAAAAAATATCTTGGATCTGAACATACCACAAATATTGATGTTAAGATAATGGTCTTTAAAATACCCATTCTATTTATTATAAGATATATAAACATTAAAAATGCGTAGATGAGTATAAAACCTGGATATTTATACCACCACATAAATAGATAACCGTTTAAACCCATAAAAACTGCTAAAATGTACCTTTTAACCCCGTTAATCTTTGTTATAAGATATATTAAATATGAAATGATGAATGGGAAAAAAAGATTTAACGCATCTGTATCCACTCTACCTAAAAATGTCCTATAGAAATAGGCATAGGAAAATGTTGTCATAAATGCAGAAAGTATAGCCACTGAAGGTCCAGCAATACTATAAAAATATAAAAATAAAGGGATAATAAATAATGATGAAGTAATAATTACAATATATATAGAAGAAAGGTAGTAGTTTACTATTAATTTACCAAATTTATTTATCATGAAAACCAGCAGATTATCAGCTTCCACTCTATATTTATAAGGGTAATCCGGATACCCTCGATATCTATCAGGTTCATCCATTGAGATATTATCCAAACTTTTGCCAAGTCTTACCCAGTAATAACCATCAAGGGTAGTTAAAGGGACCACTTTATTTTTGAAATACTCAGGATGTTCCTTTTCCCATCTATGCAACTGATAAAACCTAACACCACTTGACAAAAGTAATAATACTAACACAACAAAGGAGATAACAACATATTCAATCTTTATCCTGCCCATCGATCACCTTTTTATTATTTTATAAAGGGTCATAGCTATTATCTTCATATCCACCATAAATGATACTTCTTTAATATATCTTTTATAAAGCTCTATTTTCTTTGGAAGTATCTCTTTAATGTACCCTTCATCAATATTTTCATATTTAGCAAGTATCTCCTCTTCATCGGTGAACTCAATTGCAGCATAATCTGTTATACCAGGTTTTATCGTTATTATAAATTTATAATCATCCTTTTTGGCTTCGACATATTTTTCCACTTCAGGTCTAGGACCAACTACACTCATATCCCCCATTAACACATTAAACAATTGAGGCAATTCATCCAATTTTGTTTTTCGTAAAAATCGACCTATTTTCGTTATCCTCGGATCATAATCCCTTGTCACAAGGGGACCTATTTTATCTGCACCAACTATCATAGTTCTAAACTTGTAAAGAAAAAAAGGTTTAAAATCTTTTCCAACTCTTATCTGTCTAAATAAAATAGGACCTTTTGAATCGACTTTTATCAATACCCCAATAACGATAAAAAATGGTAATAACACTATTAAACCTATTATTGAAATTACAATATCTAAAAGTCTCTTACCGTATCTTTTATAAAAACTATTTTGCATATTTCAATAGATTTTCTATTATATAATCGATCTCTTCATCCTTTAACCCGGGGTAAATTGGTAATGACAATACACCTTCAAATACCCTATTTGCCACAGGATAATCAACATCTTTTAAATTGTATTTATCTCTGTAATAAGGGTGTCTATGCACAGGAATAAAGTGCACAGAGGTACCTACCCCTTTATCCTTTAATACCTCTATCAACTCATTCCTATTACCCACTCGAATAACAAAAAGGTGCCACGCCGATATTCTATCATCCTTCACATAAGGAAGAATAATATTTTTATTCTCTTTAAGTATCTCAAGATATCTTTTGGCAATTTTAATCCTCTCATTATGCATATAATCTGCTTTTTTTAACTGAGCGATACCTAATGCAGCATTTATATCTGTGGAATTGTATTTTAAACCATTATCCACCACTTCATAATACCAGCTCCCTTTCATTGTGTATCTATCCCATGCATCCCGACTGATACCGTGTAGTCTATTTATCTTCATAGATCTTAAAAATTCTTCATTATCCGTTGTAATAGCTCCCCCTTCACCCATGGCAAGGGTTTTAGTGGCATAAAAGCTAAAACAAGTTATATCTCCAATGGTTCCAACAGACTTATTTTTATAATAGGCAGGGAATGCATGGGCAGCATCCTCTATCACAAATAGACGATTTTTTTTGGCTATTTCAAGAATTTCATCCATATCACAAGGTTGACCAGCAAAATGAACAGGTATGATGGCCTTGGTCTTATTGGTAATTAACGATTCTATCTTTGTAACATCGATATTCATCGTCTTTTCATCAATATCGCACAATACAGGTTTTGCATTAAAGTAGGTCACAACCTCTGCTGTGGCAATAAATGTGGTTGTGGGTAAAATTACCTCATCCCCCTCTTTTAACCCAATTGCTTTTAATGCAAGATGTAAAGCAGAAGTACAGGAATTAACCAGTAGCGTCCTTATCTTTTTGTCTTCCGACTTACCATTTATAAACTCAGTAAAGAGTTTCTCAAACTCCATAACCTTAGGTCCCATCGTTATCCAACCAGACCTGAGGGCATCAACCACATTATTTATCTCTTCTTCTGTTATTAATGCCTTATGAAATGGTATATTCATAATTCCCCCTATATTTTTTTACAAAAGTAGCTATCCGTACAGCCTCTTTTTCTGTTATCTTTTCATGGGTTGGAAGATTTATTATATGCTTACAAACCTCTTCAGCGATAGGACAATCCCCTTTTTCATAATCCACCTTCTCCCAACCTGTCATATTGGGATGCAAAGGTGATAAGAACCAATCCCCTATCTCCACCTTATACTCTTTAGCAAGATCCAATATACCTATTTTATCTTCCACGAGCAGTGGAAACCTTAAAAAAACTGTATCAACTCCATCTTTTATTAA
This sequence comes from Deferribacterales bacterium, assembly GCA_036574145.1. Taxonomy (GTDB): domain Bacteria; phylum Chrysiogenota; class Deferribacteres; order Deferribacterales; family Calditerrivibrionaceae; genus Calditerrivibrio. The sequence goes on from JAINCL010000058.1 coordinate 5,679, forward strand.
CCTGTCATACTCGATAGGGAAGAAATCAGCATATATCTGGGTTATCTTTTTTCTATGGGCAATCACCTTATCTTTATCCATTAGCTTGCTAAATAATAACTTTTCCTGGGTCATACCCATCTTCTTAGGATAATCATAAGGCATCTGATATTCCAGTTCGTCATCCGTAGATGAACCCACCAATAAACCTCTATTAGATAGGTTTCTATACAAAGACTGAGCAAACCAGAAAATCTTAGGCGTCATTAGAGAGTTATAAAGATCATATTGTAATTTTATAAGTTTTTGTTCCTTACCAGAAGGGGATATAAATTGACCGTACTGTTCCCTCATCTTTGCAATTAATGTTTCATCGTTAATCACTGCCCAACCACCAAGCCCTGTTGTTATAGGTTTTGACCATTGAGATGAAAAAAATGCAGCATCGCCCAATAATCCAACCTCTACACCTTGATATCTGGAACCTAAAACATGACAGGCATCCTCCACCAGATAGATGTTATACCTTTTTGTCAAAGACCTTATCTTATCCATATCTGCTGGTATTCCAAAGGTATGTTGAGCAATGATAACCTTTGTTTTAGCATTGATCTTTTCTTCTATTCTGTTGACATCTATATTATAATCTATTGGGTTTATATCTACATAGACTGGTTTTGCCCCGGTATATTTTATTGCATTGGGAACAACAACACATGTAAACCCCGGCAAAATAACCTCATCACCAGATGAAATACCGATACTTTTTAAAATGGCGTAAAGAGCCACTCTACCTTTAAAAAATGTAAATACCTCAGACACCTTTCCCTCCAAAAATATACCTGATTAAACCCCATATAGAACCGATACCATATGAGAGATGGAGGGTCCAGAAAGAGAGAAATGTGGGCAAAAAATATTTAAAACCTTTCTCTTTAGCAATATTAAAAGTGAAATAAAGGTTTACAAGGTTATACGCAATAAATGAAGCAATGCTCACAGGTAAAAATGGTGGATAAATACCAACTAAAAGCGATAAGACAAAGATTGCTGGGATTGTATGCCTGAATGAAAATGGTAATTTTGCAAACTTAAGTCCATAAAATACCCAGAATCCGTTCTGGAAATTCTGTTTGAAAAACGATTTTAGATCCCCTCTGGCAAAATATATTGATTCTATCTGGGGATTTAATACTATTTTATAGCCACTATTTTTAAGGCGAAGGTTTAGTTCCAGATCTTGATTTCTTATAAGTTTTTCATTAAAATAACCGATTCTATCAAAAACTGATCTTTTGTAACAACCGAAAGGGACGGTATCAACCTCCATCAATTTGTCAATACCTGTTCTGAATAATGAATTACCAACTCCAAACTTGTTGGATAACACAAAAGCTATCCCTTTGGCAAATAATGAATCCTTTGATGGATATGTCTTAATTATACCACCAACGCAATCCGCTTTAGTATCCAGAATGGTTTTAATATTATCATAAATAAATGTATCTTTTAATGCCGTATGACTGCTTAAGATTATGACATAATCTCCACTGGAATTTTTTATACCAAGATTGAGGGCTACTGGTGTAAACTTCATCGGATTATCAATTATACTAACCAAAAATTTATCCCTATACCTTTGAATAACACCTTTGGTATCATCATCACTTCTACCATCAACAAAAATGATCTCCATCTTATCTTTCGGGTATTTTTGATTACATAATGAATCTAAAAATTTTCCAATAAACCGTTCTTCATTTCTACATGGAACAATAAGGGACACCTTCGGTAGTTCGTCATAACTCATAAATCACCTTTATAAATCTATCTATATTTTTCTTCCACAGCCCTTTTTCTTCAATAATTTGCCTATTTTTTTCACTCATCTCTTTTAAAAGATTAAAATCGTTTATAATATTTTTAAATCCATCAGTAAAGAAAAAACCGTTGACCCCATCTTCTACCCATTCTTTGTTGGCAGGTATATCTGAAACAATAGGGATACACCCGTGGGACATCGCTTCAAGAAGGGATACCGACGTGGAATCGGAATCTGGGATCGATAGATAGAACATCGCCCTGCTATAATAATCCTCCTGCTCCTCTTTACTCAAAAACCCTACAAAACTTACAACTTCATTGAGACTTAACCTATTTACAAGCTGTACAAGCTCATCTTTTAAATAACCATCGTTGGCAATTATCAATCTTGCATCAGAATTCCTCATGCGATAGATGGCAAAAGATTCAATAATTTTATCTATGTTATAATTCTTTTTAAGCATTCTATTGGAAAAAAAGAGATTAATATCCTTTTCTCTTTTTTCCGGCAAAGATTCCACCCCAAAAGGGAATGTCAAGACATCAATATTTACAAGTTCTTTTATCTTCTCTGTCATATAAGCTGAATCTGAAGTGACCATATCTGAATTCTTCAATATATATTTAGTAATAATCTTGTAAAGAAAACTTTTTTGTGGAGTCACCAATATGTCAGAACCCCAACATGAAGAAATTATCTTATATCTATACTTATACAGTTTCTTTAAAAGCACCACAACAAAACCGTTACTTGTGATATAATGTGGGTTTACAATGTCGGGATCAATCTTTTCCATCACTCTATTTAATAATGGTAATCCACCCAAAACAGAATAGTTACCACCTTTCTGATTAAGATTCATCTGAGCGGAATACAATTTTTTATTATCCACAAAACGATAAAGTTCATCCATAATCGGATTAAAAGAGAAAAGATATAGGTCAAACTCTTTACTCAAACCTTTTACCCATTTCAGAAGATGTGGACTACTACCATCACCCACCAAAAGATACCTTTTCATCCAAATACCTTTTAAGTTTTTCCACTTGATATCTTCTTTTACAAGATTCAATAACTTTAATATCAGGGTTAAATCTTTCCAGCCCTTTATATACCATATAACATTTCATAACAGAATCTTTTATACCTTCCATATCATTATTATCAGAGATAAACCCTGATTTTGCCTCTCTTATCAGTTCAGCTGCCACATCATCTGGATCCACAAGTGCAATTA
>JAINCL010000059.1:0-2713 GCA_036574145.1 Deferribacterales bacterium
AAGCTGGAGGTATAACTATTTTGGCTTATCCAATTACACTTTCAGAAAATGATAGATTTAATCCTACTTTTTTTAATAAATTAAAAGAGAATGGACTCGATGGTATCGAAGTATTCTGCTCACTACATGATGAATCCATATCAAAAAAGTATTTAGAAATTGCACAAAAATATGATTTATTAGTTTCAATGGGGAGCGATTATCATGGAGATAACAAAACTGATGTTTTTTTAGGGGGACATGGCTGTAAAGAACCTTATAAATATTTCAATCAAATAATAAAATGGGCAAATAGTAATGAACGATAAACTTTTTTACAATTTGATAATTCTTTTTGTTATCATTATAGAATTAATCTTCTATTTTACATTAATAATTCTATATAGATATAACAAAATATCAAATATAATAAATACAATTTCAATTATTTACAAAGGTTTTAACCCTAATACAAAAGAGGGGATATTAAAAGGTGCACTTTGGGCAATAGTAGACGGTATGATAAGTGGTGTAATCATAGCATGGGTAATAAGAGCCCTAAATTGAACTATTTTGATAAAAACGCTTTAAGCAGATCCCCTAAACTAACAATACCTACCAATTTACCATTTTCCACAACAGGAACCCTATGGATATATTTATATAAAAATATTTCAGCCACCTCTTTTATATCCGCATCAGGTGAAACTGTTATTACTGGAGAAGACATAACCTCTTTAATTTTATGATCTGTCAATTCTTTCACATCCACAAGGGGGATCTTTTCTGCTTCCATTAAAATATCAGGTAACCTGCTTAATATATCAGTTTCACTAAAAACCCCAACAACATTACCATCTTCATCTAATACTGGTACACCGGTAATCTTTTTCTCCCTCAACATTAAAGCAACATCCCTCATACAATCATTAACACTGGCAGTGATCACATTTGTTGTCATAATATCTCTTACTCTCACATCAATCTCCTTTTTAATTTAACAAAAAAATATATATAAATTACATCTGCATTGCAATCTCTTTTAACAGATCTTTAAGTACAGATCCGTCTGCCCCTTTTGGCAATATTCTTACAAATCTAACCTCTTGCGGTAAAACAACTTCTCCCAACTCTTCAAGAATTGTTTCATGTATCTCATGGAAAATCCTTTTATGGAGACTTTCATCTACTTTTCTATGCAACACACAAAAAGCAACCATTGAGTCACCTTTCTTCTCATCATTCACAATAATTACAGCAGATTCTTTTACAAACTTATTCTTATTAATAGCATTTTCAACTTCCATAAGATTAACTCTTTTGCCTGCAACATGTACAACATCATCAATACGTCCAGCAAGATATAAATTACCGTCGTTATCAAAATAGCCGCTATCGCCAGTTCTAAAAACATAACCCTGATCATATTTTTTCCAGAACGTTTTAAAGAAAATATCTTCATCATTGCATAATCTCTTACACATAGATAAAACAGGTTTTTCAAGAACAAGTATCCCTTTTAAATCAGAATAATCGATTCTTGTCTTGGTGATTTCATCATATACCCCAAAATTTACCCCTGGCAAAGCCTTACCCACAGAATCTTTTTTAATTACTGAATAACCCGGGATATCAGCTGCTACAGCTCCTCCAACCTCTGTAATAGAATAGATATTTAATATAGGTATATTTTTCAAACCGATCTTTTTAAACGACCAGTCTATAACCTCTTCCTCAATCCTCTCACCACCAATATAAAGAAGCTCCAGAGAATCGATTTTAGTATAAGCTTTTTTCTTTAGATCAGCATTCATAAGGGTTTTTAAAATCCGCGGAGTGGTATATAACTTATTAATTTTATACCTTTCAACTATACCATAAAATCTTTTTGCGTTTTCAAAAGACAAAGTATCTTCAAACATTACAGTAGTTGTACCTGTCATTAAAGGTCCATAAACTCCAAAACTATGACCATTCATCCATGCAAGATCTGAAGTATTCCACATAGTATCATTTTCATCAGGATCAAAAATCAATTTATATGTAAAATGACTCCACGCCAGAAATCCACCAACATTGTATTGTAGCCCTTTAGGTTCATTGAAATGAGTAGATGTTATCATAAAAAAGATCGGGTCATTTGCATCCATAATAACCTTTTCAAGACTCGCGGCACTCGCAAAATCTGTATCACTTAAAAGATCATGATACCATAAATCTCTAATCGGTTTCATATGAGTTTTTTTCGGTATCCTTTCCACCACAATTACATGCTTTGGTTGATGGATCGATTTTTTTAAAGCTTCATCTATTTTAGATTTTATATTTATCTCAATACCGGTTAAAGAGTAATCTGCAGTAATGATTATATCGGGTTTACAATTATCTATTCGCTCTGCAATTGAATCGGAGGAATAGCTATAGTGATACAAACCATGAATAGCACCTATCCTAACACACGCCAACATGGATATAATTGCTTCAGGAACATTTGGAAGTACGATTAAAACTCTACTACCCTTTTTAATCCCCAATTTCTTGAGAGAATAAGCAAATTTAAGCATTTCAAAATGCAGTGATTGAAAAGTGAAAATCCTTTCAGTATAATCGGTACCTCTCCAGATAATTGCAGCTTTATTTTTTTTATTTGTATTAAGGTGTTTTCCCAAAAGGTTGTAAATAGGGTCAAATTTCCCTTCTTTAAAAAAGAGATAATTTGGCTCCCTCTCATATT
>JAINCL010000060.1:0-4767 GCA_036574145.1 Deferribacterales bacterium
ATGTTATGATGAGGAATTTTTACGATTATCTGAAAAATTTCTAAAATATTTTTTAAAATCTAAAAATTATGCTATAATGTAAGTATGGAAAAGATAGAATTTAAGGATAATATATTGGATCTGTATAAAATTGATAAAATATTTGACCTGATAATAAATAATGAATCTGTGGATAAAGTTTTATTTGAAGCTTTAAATATAATTATAGAAGAAGGGATATCTGAAAAGGTGGGATTATTTTTACTGAATGAACAGCTGTTGAAATTGAGGGGTGTTGCATATATCTGGAGGGATAATAAAGGGGCACATTTTGACAATTTGAAGATTAAAAATTGTTATATTAATTTGAAGGATAAGGGTAAAATTACCGATATGCTTTTTTATGGTCAGGTAGGTTTCAGCCATTTTAATGAGTTAAATCAAAGGAAGTTAGAAATGTTTTTTGACGATAAATTTACCATATTAGGTGTGTATAATAATAGAGGTGCAGAAGGTGCACTATTACTTGATAATTTGCTACAGAATGAGAGGGATCTGGGAATTCTAAGATTTATTTCAAAACTTATAGCGATGGCTCTGGAATATTCTAAAACAATAAAACAGCTTAAAATGGCTCAGGAAGATATATCTTATTTCAAAGAGAGTATAGATGTAAGCGATAATTTTACTCAAATGGGGAAGATAACAGCTGCAGTTGCCCATGAAATAAGAAATCCATTGGTCTCCATAGGTGGATTTGCAAAACGACTTGAAAAATATATAGATAACGATAAAGGTAAAGGATATCTTAAAATTATACAGGATGAAACTGGAAGATTGGAAAGAATTGTTTCAGATATTTTAACATATTCGAAGATATTTGTAATAAAAAAGGATATAGTGAGAATTTGTGATATATTGGAAGAGATAAAAAATATATTTCATGATAGATTAGAGGAGCTTAAAATAATACTGGATATAGATTGTGATAATGATATAGAGATTAATGTAGATGTTAAGCGAATTAAGCAGGTATTTATAAACCTAATTAATAATGCCATTCAATCGATTGAAAGAGATGGAAAGATTTTTATAGAAGTAAAACGTGGAGGTGAAGGGGTTAATATTGAGATTAGGGATACTGGTGGAGGGTTCCCTTTGGATGTATTGCAAAACGCTTTCCAACCTTTTTATACCACTAAAGAGCAGGGGACAGGGTTGGGGCTTTCGATATGTCACAAGATTATTGTTGCACATAACGGAAAGATAAGTATAGATAATTATGAAGATGGTGCATCAATAAAAATATATATACCATATTAGGGGGGCAAAATGGTTAAAAAAGTTATGATAATTGATGATGATAGTAATATTTTAAGACTTTATGAGGAGTTCTTGGAAGAAAACGGTTTTGAAGTGAGATCTGTAAATGATCCAAAAGTCGTTTTGGATGAGTTTAACGCTTTTATGCCTGATCTGGTGTTGTTGGATATTAATATGCCAGAGAAGGATGGTTTTACATTGATTAGAGAGATAAAGGTAAAAAATCCAAAGATCCCAGTATTTTTTTTAACAGCATATGATGAGCATAAGAGGAATTTTAATTCTCTCTATGCTGAGGAGTTTATACCAAAAAGTAAAGAACCTAAAATATTGTTGAAATTAATCCAAGATATGAGTGAGAAAAAAAATTGATAGGTGGGTGAGTAGATAAGTAGGGTTGGTTAAGAAGCTATGTGGGAAAAGAGTTTGATTGACTTTGGTAGTTTTTTAATTATTTTGGGGTAAAGGTCAAATTTACTTGATAAAAATAGATGGTGATAATAGCCGATGGCATACCAGAGAGTTCGCGAACCTGATTTTTTGTTAATGAATGAATTTAATATTTCTATATTATTTTTGAGGTCGTTATATTTACCCAAAAGTTCTTGAACAGCTTTTAATCGGTTAGTTATATCTTCATCAAATAGAGAAAGCATTTCAGATATATATCTAATCTTTTTAAGTTCAATTCTTATCTTGTGGATGGTTTCATCATCAAGGGGAACGGTATTAAAAGTTTTTGTTATTATTTTTATCCTTTTCGAATAGATCAAGAGGAAGTCTATGTCGATAGATGAATTATGTGAAAAAGTGAGAAGATTGTTTAGTGAATGTTGAAATTCATTGGTATTAACAATGCTTACGAAATTAGAGAATTCCTTAGAAAAGATTTTATCTATATAATTGATAATTTCAGATTTGAAAAGATCAAATTCATTCAAAGGTGAATTGTGGTTATAGATATTATCTTTTAAAACCTCTAAATCACGTAAATGATTTGATTCGAGTCGTACTGATTTTATAAAAAATAGGGCTTGGGTTATATTTTCATCAGGATTAGATAATTTAAAAATTATATTGAAAATAGTAAGAAAACGTCTAAGGGCTACTCGAAAATCGTGAAGAGCATCATCTACCACAGTATTGTTATCGAAAAGTTTTTGTAGATTTGACTGAATGATGTCATACTGTTTACTTAAATAATACTGGTAAGTATTCATATTATTCTAAAATATTAGGTTGGATAAGATTGTGAAGGGTTTTATCTTTTACATGGCAAAAGGCACCTTTTTTCAATTTAATAGAGAAGTTGGAGTCTGAAAGATAAAATGAGATATATTGTGAAAGATCAGGTTCATGGGAAACAATTGTTACGATTTTGAAACCCTTTTCATTTATTTCGTCGATTAGGAGCTTATATTGCATAATATCTGAGCCTGGGTTTAATCTACCATCGATGGAGATGGGTGAATCTAAGTATTTACCTATAATTTCGGCAGTCTCTTTTGCACGCTCAGCTTCAGATGAAAAAATTATATCAGGTTTTTTAAGATTCTTATAAATGCTCTTTAAAAAATATTTAAAAGATTTTATACCATTTTTAGTTAAAGGTCTTTTTAAATCGTCATCTTCCCATTTTGTTCTATCCACAGCTTCAGCATGTCTAAAAAAATAGATCTGCATATTAACCTCCGATATTGAATTATATTATAATTATAAAATAAAATATAAAATTAGAATAGCTTTGAACATAAATTTTACATATTTTTGAAATTATATTTAGAAAAGAGTTTGTGACCTAGAATAACAGCAGCTAAAACTACTCCTATGATTAGAGCGAGCCAGAACCCAAAAGCAGATAATTTAAAATAATATACAAAAAGTAATCCGAGGGGAAGGGAAATAATCCAGTAAGAAAAGATACTAACGAACATGGGGAATTTTGTATTGTGGTAACCTTTTAAGATATTATTTGCTGTTACCTGAAAAGCATCTATGATATGAAAACATATTGATAGAATTAGAAGAGGGTATGCAATGCTAATAACATTATGATCGTTTGTATAGAGCTTTAAAATATAATCTGATAAAAGGTAAATAATAATAGATGAAAATAACGCGACTATCTCAACAAAAATGATACCTGATTTCCAGATTTTGGTACTGTAATAAAGGTTATTTTTCCCTAATTGTTGACTGACTCGAACAGAAATAGCTATTCCAAGGCTGAGGGGGATCATAAAAATAGTGGATATAAAGTTTAGAGCTATCTGATGGGAAGCGACAACCTGATAACCAAAAGGGGATAAAAGAATACTTCCAAAGCTGAAAATAAATGCTTCAAGAAAAGTGGAAATACCAATTGGTAAACCGAATCTGAAAAGATAACTTATAGTTTTGAAATCGTATTTGGTGTAGAAAAGATCATTGGTTCTTTTATGGAAAATGTATAGCAATAATAACATATTATAGATGGATAAGGTGGTAGCGATACCGCAGCCAGCACCACCAAAAGGGGGGATTCCAAATCTACCGTAAATAAAGATATAATTTAAAGGTATATTGATAATCAACCCTAAAAAACTTGAGAACATAATGGGCGTAGTTTCACCTTTAGCTTCAAAAGAGGATCGTACAACCTGATAAAAGAGGAAACCTGGTAAACCGAAAAGGATATAAAATAGGTATTTTATCGTAATTGTGCGTAAATTGATATCTGTGACGAAAAAATTGATCATAGGGATCAAAAGAGATATTATCAATATGTTAATTATTGAAAGATGTATTGCCATAGTTAATCCAGATGAATAAAGCTCCTGACTTTTGTCTCTATTATTTTCAGCAAATGATTTAGCTAGTAAAGGTGTTAAACCACTCAAAATGGATGAAAAAAATAGGTATAAGGGTAGCCATATTGCTGAACCGATTGATACTGCGGCAAGATCTACACTGGAGTATCTACCAGCCATAACATTATCGGTAAAACCTATTAATAGATGGGATAAAAAAGCTACAAGTATAGGGTATGCAATAGATGATATCGATTTTATTTCTGTGATAAATAGTGTAAAGCTAGTACTAATCTTTAACATCAAAGAATACGATGGTGGAGTATTGTTTATTATTATATAAGAATTCGATTTTTATAAACCATCTTTTGTCGAAAAAGATACATTTAGGAACGATAAATTTCTGATTTACATAACCATTAGTTACAACAGGCTTATAAATAAAATTACCCATATCCATCTTCATATTCATTTTAATAACTATGTTGGTAGGGTTAATATAATCTTTATTTTTAGAAAATCTGATATGAAGTGTTTGATTTGACATTGCTTTTATTGGGCGTGGTGAGATGTTAATATCTAAAGAGATGTCGTCTACCTTGATTGTTGTGGATTTATATGTAAGATCTCTATCAGGAAAGTATGGAATGGTGAATCGTTCACCAGCTAAACAGGG
>JAINCL010000061.1:0-2509 GCA_036574145.1 Deferribacterales bacterium
AAACATTATTCATAATATAAATTATGTAAACTTTTTCATTACTATTCAACTCATGGTAAGATCTATTAAACAAATATATAGATAACCCATTGATACCATTAATATTTTTGGTAATTGGTCTATTTGAAAGAATAATGGATGCGATTTTACGTGGATTTACATTACTTATTAGATACTTATAAAAACCGTACCTTTCTAATTCATTATTAAAATCGATATCAAGGCAACCAGCATATATATTATTAATCTGCTCACTACTTATAAAAAAAATTTTTTGGAATAGATAAGAACCACCGCTAAAATAACAATTTAATTTCAGGTATCTATCCAGATATTCATCCACCTCTTCATATTTTATTCCACCAGCATAACTTATCTGTTTTTCAAAAAATTTCTCTCCATACCTGTCCAGTAAACAATTTCTGTTCAGGAAATGCTTTTGTTATATTAATTGCGGTAAAAAATTTTTCACCTTTATTTATATAATAACTTCTAATAAAGAATAATGAGGTAACCACTGTAAAAGATAATAAAAATAAAACGATTAATAAACTTTTCTTACTCATTTAATAGAATATGCTTCAAAAAATTTTTTAAATCAACTAAAGCATAATATCTATGACTGATCTTGTTCTTCTCTTCAGGATCAAGTTCAGCCATGTGCCTCCCATCGGGTAAAACAAAAATCGGATCATACCCAAATCCGTTTTTACCTTTATAAACCTCAGCAATAAATCCAGGACATTTACCATGGAATGTTTTAATTAAATTACCATTTTTAGCAAGAGCAATTACACACACATACTTAGCACCCCTCTTTTCAAAAGGGACACCTTTTAATTTTTCTAGGAGTAACCTATTATTATCCTCATCAGAGGACCCCACACCTGCATATCGAGCCGAGTATATCCCGGGCTCACCATTTAGATAATCAACAACTACCCCTGAATCATCGGCAATAACATATTCGTCGGTATATCTGGACAGTTCCACAGCTTTTAAAGCAGCATTTTCATCAAAACTATTACCTGTCTCTTCAACCTCTAAATCATCTACATAACCATATACCGACTCCACATCTATACCGATATCATCAAGAATCTCCCTAATCTCTTTCAGTTTATGTTTATTTTTTGTGGAAACAAGGATCTTCATTCTATTCCCAAAACCCTTTTCTGAATGTTGATCAACTGATTAATGCCGGCAAAACCTAAATTCACCATATCCATAAGCATATTTTGAGAAAAAGGTTTCTTTTCTGATGTCCCCTGAATCTCTATGATTTCACCTGAAGAGTTACCAACAAAATTCATATCAACCTCAGCAGAAGAGTCCTCTTCATAGTTTAGATCAAGGCATAGCTTACCATCTATCACCCCAAGACTCACAGCAGCAACAAAATCGATTATAGGATTACTGTCAATTAACTGTTCGTTTAATAGTTTTTGTATAGCAAGGTAAAGAGCTATAAAACCACCTGTAATAGATGCAGTCCTTGTACCACCATCTGCCTGAATAACATCGCAATCTATCGTAATCGTTCTTTCACCGATCTTTGCAAGATCTATACAACTTCTCAAACTTCTACCTATAAGTCTTGATATCTCCTGGGTTCTTCCTGACAACTTCCCCTTTTGAGACTCCCTTTGGGTTCTAACATGTGTAGCTCTCGGTAACATTGAATACTCTGCAGTTATCCAACCTGTCCCAGAACCTTTCAAAAATGGTGGAACACCATCTGACACTGAAGCATTACAGATCACCTTGGTATTACCGAATTCTATCAAAACAGAACCTTCAGGATATAATATATAGTCCTTGACTATTCTGATATCCCTCAACTGGTCAAATTCTCTACCATCATTTCTCATAATCATCCTCAACCAAAATTAGATTTTCTCCATCTATTATGTAAACACCATCAGACTTCAATTCATAAAAAGGTGAAACCCCACCTTTAAATACTATCCTGAATTTACTTACATTTTTCACATTGTATTGAACAGTCTTAAAAATCTCTAACAACATCCTGCTCTCTTGAAAAGATCCCAAACCACCTTTCTCTCCATTGTATTCAGCATAGATGGTAACAGTTCCAGTTTTTTCGTCTATACTAACTTTTTCAAATCTTAAACCAGCAGGAACCTCACTAAAACCTGACTTACTATTTGAAAGTTCATTTAAAGCCTTCAATGCTTTTTCCGTGTCAGACAACGTAGGTAATCCGATAACAGTCTCTTTTTTTTCTTCTAAAGTAGTATTATCAAGTATAGACTTTTGTAATTTCCCATATTTATAAGTCAAGTAACTTATAACAATAACAATAACAATTATTCCAGTTAATAATCTTTTCATAATAACTACCTATACAAAAAAATATTCGGTTTGTAAATATCTTATTTGATATAAAATAGCTCATTAGATAAGCGATTGTGAAGGTCATAGGGATCGATTTATTAATACAAATAATTGATTATAACAAAAAAAAACTTGCAGATTTTTATAAAAG
>JAINCL010000062.1:0-2891 GCA_036574145.1 Deferribacterales bacterium
ATGCAAACTTATGAAGTTTGAATGGCAGGATAGCTTTAGTATAGGAGTAAAACAGATAGATGACCAACATAAATCCCTTATAAGTTTGAGTAATAAATTTCACAATGCTCTTTTAAATGGTCAAGGAACAGATGTTATCGAAGATGTTCTTAAGTTTCTATCATTATATGTAAAAATACACTTTAAAACAGAAGAAATATACATGGCTGAACACAACTACCCTTTAATAAAAGACCATAAAGCCGAACATTTAGAACTAATAAAATTTGTAGATGAATTAAAGAAATCTTATGTAAACAATACTCTAAACCATAGTGATGCTCTAAAATTAAATATAAAACTTTATCAATGGTATCTCAAACATATTGCCGAGTCAGATAAAAAGCTTGGTGATTATTTACAAAATAAAAAATTAAAACTCGTTGAAATAAATGAAAAAGATCTAAGAAGTATAGGGGAATAATCCCCTATACTTTATTTCATAAGAAAATTAGAATAAGCAAACTCAGAACTCTTATGCCAATCAAGAATAGTACCCATAAATTGTTTATAATCTGCCCATATTTTCTTCGCCATAGGATCAGATGACACCAACTCCTGAATTACCTCCTCAGAATGTTTTTTCAATACTTTCAAAACATCATCAGGGAATCTATAAACTTTAACACCATGTTCTTTCTTCATTTTTTGTAAGTAGAAATTATTTTTTGCATCAAATTCTGCAACCATCCATGCATTAGATTGAGCACATGCTGCCCTTACTATAGCTTTTAAATCTGATGGCAAAGGATCCCATACCTTCTTATTTATAAATGCTTCAATAACAGTGCCAGGCTCATGCCATCCAGGATAATAGTAGAATTTGGCAGCTTTATATAATCCAAGTATATAATCATGGTAAGGTCCTACCCATTCTGTTGCATCTATTACACCCCTTTCAAGGTTAGAATAAACCTCAGAAGCAGGCACAGTAACTGAAGTTCCACCAGCCTTTGTTATAACCTTTCCACCAAGGCCAGGTATTCTCATCTTAAGACCTTTAATATCGTTTACACTTTTTATCTCCTTTCTAAACCATCCACCCATCTGCATTCCACATTCACCAGCTAAAAATGGGACAACATTAAATTGAGCATAAAGCTCTTCCCAAAGCTTCATCCCATTACCAGATGTAATCCAGGAATTTACCTGCTGACTATTCATTCCAAATGGCACTGCCGCTATTAATTGTACTGCACGCATTTTACCAGCCCAATAATATGGACACCCATGCCCCATTTCCACAGTACCAGAACTAACAGCATTAAATGCTTCCAATGGTGGAACAAGCTCACCACCACCATATACATGAATATTGATTCTACCTTCGGACATCTTTTTGATAGACTTCGCAATCATTTCTGCACTTTCTTGAAACACTGGAAATTTTGGTGGCCACGTTGTCACCATTTTCCAGTTATACTTTGGACTCGCATGAATGGCGGGAGCACCAATAGTTGTTGCCGTTACACCTGCAATTGTTGCAGCTGATGCTTTTTTCAGGAACTCTCTTCTCTTCATAAAACCTCCCAAAAAAGTTTAATTATACTAAATCGTAATAAAGTCATATGACTTTATATAAAAAAAAATAAACCAGATTCAATTAGAAGTCAAGAGGTTTAGTTTAATAAATAGTTAAATATGGTTTAACTTAAATCTATTCAGCCTATAATTCAATCTCTTCATGCCGTTCTATTTTACCTGCGATATAGTTTGCAAGTGCCAGGTCAAAAGCACCTATTCCCAAATTTATTGCTAATTTACAATTTACCATCCCATTAAGATCAGATAGATCGATCAATAAATTCTCATCCGAGAAACCTTTAAAATAACCCGCCTTATAGTAGTTTTGAAACTGTATTTTGTCATCGGTAACAATTACCTTATTCTTTTCATAAATCTCTTTACCCCATGAACATGCATAATCTATCGGCAAAATTTTAGCCGATTTCTTGGTCTTATCAACATCTAAAAAAGGTTCTATACTTTTCGAAATAGGGGTTGCCGATATGATAACATCACCTTCCATTAAACATTCGTCCTTATCTTTTATCTCAAATTTTATCTTACTAAATTTTCTGCTCATTTTATATATTAGATCTTCAGCTTTTTTCAAGTTTCTGGAATAGATATAAATCTCTTTAACATCAAATAATGTACTAAAAAGATCTATATGACTTTCTGCTTGAACACCAGAACCAATAAGGGATACAGCATCAATATCTGCATTCAATAATTCAGCTGTTATAGCAGAAACAATAGCCGTACGATATGCCGTTATCCAATTGCCATCCATTAATAATTTAGGAACACCAGTTTCTGCATCACAAAGCATAATAATGGAATTTATTGTAGGTAATCCTAACCTACTATTACTAGGATAATAAGATACAAGCTTCATTCCAGAAACATCGGAAGCTTTAAGATAAGCAGGCATAACATTAATAAATGAATCTTCTCTCGGATATACAGCAGGTTTAGGTGGTAACTCTATAAGCCCATTCTTCTTCTCAAGAATAGTTTTCTTTATAACTTCTGACATATCCTTGTAAGAGATACAAGAATTTTCTATTACCGTTTTAGATATATATTTTATTCTCATGACACTATTATAATAAAAAATTCTTAGAATAACAATGATATTTTAAATTCTATATTTTCTTGAATCAAATCCTTTAATAAATCACTTTCAAAAACCCACTCAACTAATAAACCGATCATCAAACGAGACCGCTTCATACTTTTGTAAGCAGGTAATTTAATGCATTCACAGTGTACCATAACTATCTCAAATGTCCAGCAATTCTGTCTTCAAAAACAATAGAAAGCTGGGATATAATTTCAGCCCAATT
>JAINCL010000063.1:0-1876 GCA_036574145.1 Deferribacterales bacterium
GATGAGGTTGTTGTTTTTGGATATGATCTTGGGATGAATCATTCTGGAGGTTTTTCACAGTATATTAGAGTTCCTAAAAATTGGGTACTTAAAAAGCCATCTTCTATTTCATTTAAAGAGGTTATGATATATGGAACTGCTGGTATAACTGCTGCGCTTTGTGTGGATAAATTATTAAAATATGGTGTTGATAAAAATAATGGTGAAATACTTGTTACAGGTGCAACAGGTGGAGTGGGTCTATTTTCAATTGCTATATTGAGTAAATTAGGTTTTGATGTTGTCGCGGTAACAGGTAAAACTAAAGAGATTGAATTTTTAAAAGATTGTGGAGCAAAATCTGTTATGAGCAGGACAGAGGTGGAGGATACTACAGGTAAACCTTTATTAAAACCGAGATGGAATGCTGCTATTGATGCAGTGGGTGGTAATATTTTAGTAAGTATTCTTAAATCATTAAAATATGGTGGTGCTGTGGCTTGTTGTGGTTTGGCACAATCTCCGAATATTCATATGACAGTGTTCCCTTTTATTTTGAGGGGTGTATCTCTACTGGGAGTTGATTCGGTGGAGTTACCAATAGAAAAAAAAGATGAGATTTTGAATAAGATTGCAACTATTTACAAAATTGAGAACTTGGATAACATATATACAGAAATCGGTTTAGAAGAGATTAAAAATGTTGTACCAAAGATATTAAAAGGTGAAGTTGTTGGGCGTTACCTTGTAAAAATAGATTAAATATGAAAAATAGAGGTTTCGGTTTCTGGTTTTTTCTTTTTGGGTTTGGTTTTGTTTTGATAAACTATCCATTTATAAAGATTTTTGATAAAAAATTATTCATTTTTAATGTACCGATACTTTATATATACTTTTTTCTTGGATGGTTAGGTTCAATAATAGTTGTTTATCTATTTGTTAAGGTATTTATAGAAGATGAAGATAGATCTTAAATCACTATTGATAATAAGTTTAGGATATATTGTAGTACTTTTTTTGGTGGCATTTTTTTCAAATAGAATATATAAGAAAAATAGAAAGTTTATTTATAACCCTTATGTTTATGCTCTTTCGTTAGGTGTATATTGTACATCTTGGACATATTATGGTTCGGTGGGAAGGGCTTCAACTAACGGTATAGAGTTTCTGGCAATTTATGTAGGTCCTACTCTAATAGTTTTTTCATGGTGGTTTTTGCTTCGTAAAATTATTGTAATTACTGAGCGTTACAATATAAATAACATTGCCGACTTTTTAAGTTTTAGATATGGTAGATCAACACGGTTTGGGGTTATTGTTACAATTTTAAATATTTTTGGTATTATTCCTTATATCTCGTTACAACTAAAAGCGATCACTGAGTCATTTACTATTGTTTTGGGGCATTATGTTGAATATGAACTACCGATATTTTCAGATTCAGCGTTTTATATATCGATATTTATGGGGATTTTGGCTGCTGCTTTTGGGATTCATCATATAGGAGAAAATAGAAAACATCCCGCACTTGTAGGTGTTATTACATTTGAGTCGATTGTTAAATTGATAATTTTTTTGATTGCTGGAGTTTATATCTTAAAATTTACAAATGGTATTTCTGGTTTATTTGAATATTTAAGTTCTAACAGAGATATTGAATCTGTAAGAAGAATCATTACCCTTGGGAATGGAGAAAATAGTTATGGTAAATGGTTTGCTATGCTTATTATGAGTATGTTTGCTGTGATGTTTCTTCCAAGGCAGTTTCAGATGGCTGTTGTGGAAAATGATTCTTTAAAGCATCTAAAATTTGCAATGTACCTTTTCCCGTTTTACCTTTTTTTAATCAACCTTTTTGTCATACCTATTGCATTGGCCGGGAAGATCTATTTAGTAA